>USOZ01000005.1 GCA_900556525.1 uncultured Oscillospiraceae bacterium
GGACCTCGACCCCTATATCCGAAAGAATATCGGGATTCGATTCGAGCGCGCTGTACTGCTCAGGCGTAAGCATGACCGTTTCACTTTCGGCAAGAAGCTGCGAGGCCGTAATGAGTTCGGTTTTCTTCTGTTCAAATCTCATTCGTTCGTGCGCTGCGTGCTTATCAATAAGGATCATCTCGTCTCCGCATTCACAAACGATATATGTAGCGAAAAGCTCTCCGACGACCCGAATTTTCGGCTGCTCGGGTTCATGTGTTATCATGGGTTCGGGTTCAGGCTCGCATTTTTGAACAAATGCGCTGTTGTCGATATATCTGAAAGTCTGCTCTTCAGGCGGCTCGTCGGGAAGCGGCGGCTGAGGTTCGGCAGGAGCTTCGGAAAATCGCTGCTGAGCAAATGTCGTTTCCTGTTTTACCGTTTTAAGAGGAGTTATCGGCGAATTGAAATAAATCGGCTTTTTATCAATCTGATATATTCTCTCATCATCCAGCGATTTCGCAGCAGTTGCTTTGTATTCTTCCACAGGACGGCTTATCTCGCGTTCTGTGCGTTCAAGCGCCTTTTCGACATGAGTAAGCATTATTTTCTGAGGATTTTCCTTATTGACCTGCGTTGGAATTTCCTGCTTTTCCAGACGTATCTCACGTCGATTGTCGGCATTCAGTATGCCGTTGCGGACCGCGAACATAACAGCGTCAAACACTGATTTTTCCTCGGCAAATCGTACTTCCGTCTTTGACGGGCTTACATTTACATCAAAAAGCGATGGCGCAAGCGAAATATTCAGTATGCACGCAGGAAATTTGCCTGTCATAATGCTGTTTCGATACCCTTCTTCAAGCGCAGTCATGCAAATGACCGAGCGGACGCACCGTCCGTTCACGAAAAAGTACTGCATCGCGCGATTTGCACGGGTAAATAACGGCGAAGAAATATATCCCGTAACGCTTATTCCCGCCGATTCGTAATCTACAGCTATGAGCGACGAAGCAAACTGCTTTCCGAACACCGCATATATCGCCGAATAATAATCCCCGTCGCCACCCGTGCTGCGTACGAGCTTGTTATCACGAATAAATTTAAAGCACACATCGGGGTGAGCCAGCGCCAGCTTATCCACAAGACCCTGAACCTGATTTCCCTCGGTAACGTCCTTTTTCAGGAATTTCTGTCTCGCGGGAACATTGTAAAAAAGATCGCGTATTACGATGGTAGTTCCGTCAGGACAGCCTGTGCGCTCGTGTTCGAGAATTTCGCCGCCGCTTATTTTGAAGCTGCTGCCAAGCGTTTCGGAAGATTCTTTTGTGAGAAGTTCAACTTTAGCAACTGCGGCGACGGAAGCAAGCGCTTCACCGCGAAATCCGAGCGTAAATATCTTGTTGAGGTCATCGGCGGATTTAACTTTGCTTGTTGCATGACGAAGAAACGCAGTTGGAATTTCATCGTGTGCAATTCCGCAGCCGTCGTCCGTAACGCGCATAAAGCTTCCGCCGCCGTTCTTTATTTCGATGGTGATGTGCTTCGCGCCTGCGTCTATCGCGTTTTCAACAAGCTCCTTTATGACCGACGCGGGACGTTCGATGACTTCGCCCGCTGCAATAAGTTCAAAAACACTTTTATCAAGTAAATTTATTTTTGCCAAGCTGCCGCGCCTCCTTTCGTACGCTTACTGCACCATTTTTTTCAACTCTTCAAGCTGCGCGAACGCTTCTCTCGGAGTCATATTGTCCAAATCGAGATTTCGTATTGTCTGAATGGCAGTATTTCGCGAAATTGCGGAAAAATCGACCTGCTCCTCGTTTTCTTCCTCTTCACGAAGCTGCTTTTCAAGATCTATCTTTGAACCGAATTCCATGCTTTTAAGGGTCTGTTTTGACGCCTCGATAACCTTTGGCGGAAGTCCCGCAAGTTTCGCGACTTCTATGCCGTAACTGTTATCGGTTCCGCCCTCGACGATTTTGTGCAGGAATTTTATATCGTCGCCTTTTTTTATTACCGCAACGCTGTAATTGCGAATTCCGTTCTGCTCCTTTTCAAGTGATATAAGTTCGTGATAATGCGTCGCAAACAGCGTTTTGCAGCCGATTTTTGTGTTGATATATTCCGCCACGGATTTTGCAATCGAAATTCCGTCGAATGTTGACGTTCCGCGCCCAATTTCGTCAAGGATAACAAGGCTTTTTCCTGTTGCATTCTTGAGAATTTCAGCGACCTCGTTCATTTCGACCATGAATGTAGATTGTCCAGCAGAAAGGTCGTCGCTTGCGCCTACGCGCGTGAATATCTTGTCTACAATGCCTATTCTTGCGGATTTTGCGGGAACAAAACAGCCTATCTGCGCCATAAGCGTGATTATCGCGACCTGTCTCATAAATGTCGATTTACCCGCCATGTTCGGTCCGGTTATAATAAGCAGGCGATTTTCTTTACAGTCAAGGCGCGCGTCATTCGGCGTGAACACCTGATCTCCGCGCATTTTTTCAATTACCGGATGCCTGCCGTCTTTTATCTCAATAACGCTTTCAAGTGATATATCGGGACGTGCAAAATTATTTTCGCGCGAAACCTCCGCATAGCTCTGAAGCACATCAACATATGCTACCGCTTCGGCAGTACGCTGAACCTTTTCCAACTTTGATGCAATAAATTCGCGCACTTCCGAAAAAATCTCAGCTTCAAGCGCCAGAATCTTATCGTTCGCGCCGAGAATTTCACTCTCGATTTTCTTCAGTTCCTCAGTAATATATCTTTCACCTGTCGAAAGTGTCTGCTTTCTTATGTAACGATCGGGTACGAGTGAAATATTGCCCTTTGAAACTTCAATGTAATAACCGAAAACACGGTTATATCCCACTTTCAGATTTTTAATGCCGGTCTGCTCGCGTTCCTTTTCTTCGATCTGTCTTAAAATATCCCTGCCGCCGCTGGCGATCTGACGTAAATGGTCAAGTTCCTGATTAAATCCGTCTTTGATATATCCGCCGTCTTTGGTGAGTGCGGGCGGATTTTCTTTTATCGAATTTTTGACCAACGCGGCAATGTCTTCAAGCGTATCGGTCTCGCTGTTAAGCGTGTTCAGCAGCCTTGTATCCGCACGGCTCAGTACCTCTTTCAGCTCGGGAATTTTTTCGCAGGTACAGCCGAGCGCCATTACATCACGGGGATTCGCAGCCTTGTACACAACTCTCGTAATAAGTCTTTCAAGGTCGTAAATCCCACCCAGAGCTTCGCGCAGGTCGCCAAGCATAGTAAAATCTCCTACGAGCTTATCGACCGCGTCGAGCCGTTCGAGAATTATCGACGGATTTAGCAGCGGCTGTTCGATAAACTGACGCAGCTTGCGTCTGCCCATTGCGGTTCTGGTCTTATCGAGCACCCACATAAGCGAACCTTTGCGTTCCTTATTGCGCATAGTTTCGGTAAGTTCGAGATTGCGGCGCGTAGTTATCGAAAGCGACATATAATCGTCGCTGAAATGCGGTATCAGTTTAACGCTGCGATGAATTTCCGCTTTTTGAGTGCGGTTTATGTAGCGGAAAACAGCGTATAGCGCTCTCGCAGCAAGGGGGAGCTGCGCGGCAGCTGCAATATCGCCGGATTCTGCAAAATACTGTTCATTAAGCGCCTGAACGTCAGTCGTATCGAACATTTCATCATCAAAAAGTTCACCAGTTGCGGACTCTAAACGAAGCTGAACAAATTCCTGAACTTCCTTAAAGTCTATGAATTTATCGTTAAAAAGCAGTTCTGACGGAGTGTAGCGCGAAAGTTCGCTGATAATATCACGCGCAAGCTGCTGTCCGCTTTTTTCGACAATGTGAAATTCACCTGTGGAAATATCGGCAAAAACCATTCCGCAAGCCTTATCCTGAGCATAGAAGCAGGCTATATAGTTGTTTCGCCCCTCGTCGAGCATACTGTCCTCATAAAGCGTTCCCGGCGTTACAAGGCGTATTACATCACGCTTTACAAGTCCCTTTGCAAGTGCGGGATCTTCAAGCTGTTCACATATCGCAATTTTATATCCTTTGTCAATGAGCCGCTTCAGATACACCTCACAGGCATGATATGGAACACCGCACATCGGCACTCCCGCCCGTGAAGTAAGAGTAAGCTCAAGTTCTTTTGAAATATTTTCCGCGTCATCGAAAAACATTTCATAAAAATCGCCCAGTCTGAAAAAGACGATATACCCCTTGTATTCGTCACGGATCTCCAGATATTGTTTAAGCATAGGCGAAAGCTTTTCTTCCTTTTCGGGCATTCCGACTCACTCCTTTCAAAAATAAAAACGCCAAACGGCGCAGTATTTCTCTGCGCCGATTGGTATAGTGCTTAGTGACAGCCGCCGCAAGTCGAGCAGCTTCCGCTGCAGACATGTGTAGGCTGGCAGGTATCGGGGTCTTCACCCTCGCAGCACATTGAAATAATCATATTTACTTTTTCAAGCTTATTGTCAAGTGCGCTCTTTACGATAACGAAGTTCGCCATGTTCACATTCTTCATTACATCGCCGTAAGCGTCCTGCATTTCCTTATTGAGCTTCTGGATTTTTTCACTGTCTTTTTCAGCGTCCGGCTTCTGCAATTCATACTGTAAGCTCTGACGCTTGAGGTTAAAATCGCCAATAAGTTTCTGAAGCGCCTCGTCGCTGTCGTTAGCCTGTTTTGCTGCTTCATAATCCTTGTAGCACTGATCCGCCTGAATTGCCTTTCCGAGTTCTCTTGCTGCCTGAATTGCGTCCATATTGATATTCCTTTCTTTTTCGCGAATTTTCTAAAAAATCCGCTTCGGTTATTTTTCCGTAATTTCACCCAAAAGCGCCCAGTTAAGTGCCTTTGTTATTTTCACGTCAACGAACTGCCCTATAAGCGAATCGTTTCCGTTAAAATCCACAATAATATTCTGCCGCGATTTTCCTGTAAGCATTTTTTCATCTGTTCGGCCTCTTCCCTCGCACAGAACGCGAAGAGTCTGCCCGACATATGATTTATACGCTTCCTCGCCCGCTTTTCCCTGAACTTCAAGAAGTTCGCGGAACCACTTGCCTTTTTCCTCTTCGGAAATGGGGTCGTCCATTTCAGCCGCCTTTGTGCCCATACGCTTGCTGTAGATAAAGGTAAACGCACTATCAAAGCGCACTTCTTTCATCAAATTGAGCGTTTCGTTGAAATCCTCATAGGTTTCCCCGGGAAATCCGACGATCATATCCGTTGTAAGCTGAAGCTCCGGAATACGACTGCGCGCATATTCAACAAGCTCACGGTAATGTGCAATATCGTAATGTCTGTTCATCAGCTTCAGTATACGGTCGCTTCCGCATTGAACGGGTAGATGCAAATGCCATGAAATATGGCGGCTGTCTGCAATAACGTCAATAAGTTCATGCGTGCAGTCCTTAGGGTGAGATGTCATAAAACTGATCCTGAATTCACCGTCAAGGCTGTCCAAACGGCGAAGCAGCTCGGCAAATCCGACCTCAGTTCCCTTTCCGTAGGAATTGACATTCTGACCGAGAAGAAGTACCTCCTTGTATCCCGATCCAACAAGTCCTTTTACCTCGGAGATAATCTCGTCCGGTTCGCGTGAACGTTCACGTCCGCGGACAAACGGAACTATACAGTAGGTACAGAAATTGTTGCAGCCATACATTATCGGTACGCTAGCCTTGATTTTGCTGTCGCGCTTCACGGGGAGATGCTCCGCAATAACGCCGTCGCTTTCCGGCAGACAGAATATTCTTTTTCCTTTTTCGTATACGGTATACAAAAGTTCGGGAAAACGATGGAGAACGTGGGTTCCGAAAACCATATCCACAAAAGGATATTTCTGCTTAAAACGCTCGGCGACCTGCTCCTGCTGCACCATGCAGCCGCATACGGCAATTATCATATTCGGGTTGCGCTCTTTGCAGTGTTTAAGCGCACCGACATTTCCGAAAACACGGTTTTCGGCATTTTCACGCACCGCGCAGGTGTTATAAAGGACAAAGTCCGCCTTTTCGGGATCATCGGTAAAGTCAAACCCCATTTGTGCCAACATTCCGTTTATCTTTTCGCCGTCCGAAACATTCTGCTGACAGCCGTAGCTGTGAGTGCAAGCCAGCGGGGTATGCTCGAAAGTATGCGTAACCGCGCGAACGCGCTGAATGAAAAAACGCTGCTCTTTTAACTCTTCTTCACTTACCGTATATGACAATTTATGCTCCTCGCTTTCGCCAAAACTCTGCACATTTATTAAGTATAACACAAAAAACAGATTTTTTCAAGAGCGGAGCATATTTTTTCTGTATTCAGCAGAATATTTTTCCTCTTTGTGAAAATTTAGAGATAAAATTGTTAAAAAATAACAAAATTTCAAAAAAATTAAAATATGACTTGTATATTTTTCCGAAACGTGATATAATGTAAACATAAGGATTACGGGTGACCGCAATCCTAAAAGGAAAGGAATGATGAACCATGACAATGCAGATTACAGCGAAAAAAATGCAGATCAACCAGAGCTTTACAGAGTACGCAGAAAAGCGTCTTTCGTCGAAGCTGGACAAATTCTTCGGTGACAGCGCGACAGCAAAGCTCACGATAAGCACCGAGAAAAATCGTATCATTCTCGAACTTACAGTTACTTATGACGGAATGATTTTCCGCGCCGAACAGTCGGCCGAGGATAAAAACGATGCGCTTGACGCCTGCATTGATAAAATTATCCGTCAGATCCGCAAGAACAAGACAAAGCTGGCAAAACAGCTTCGTGATGATACATTCACCAACAAGTTTGAACCCGCAGAAGATGAGCAGACGGACTACACAGTTATCCGCCGCAAGAAATTTGAGCTTCGCCCGATGAGCGTTGATGAAGCTATTCTTCAGATGAACCTGCTCGGTCACTCGTTCTTTATGTTCAAGAATGCGGAAAGCGGCGATGTGAACGTTGTTTATAAACGTTCTGATGAAAATTATGCGGTTCTCGAACCAAGTAAAGATTAAATAATTTTTACAGCCCCTGTGATTTTTTTCATTGGGGCTGTATTTTTATGAATTTACAAGTTCAATAAAATACGGACATATATTTACATAGCTGCCGTCGTTCATACGAAAACCGTTGGGAATCGTTCCGAGCTGCTTAAATCCAAGCCGTTCATAAAGATGCCTTGCATGAACGTTCGACTCAACAACAGCATTGAACTGTAACACTCTGAATCCGTGTTTGCTTCCCTGTTCGATACAGTCCCGCACAAGCCGTTCGCCGATATGCATTCCGCGCAGTCCCGATAAAACCGCATAGCTTGCGTTGCAAATGTGACCGCAGCGCCCGACATTATTAGGATGAAGAATATAAAGCCCTACGATTTTTCCGTTTTCTTCATTATTTTCAGCAACTGCGCAATACGTCTGTGAAGCGAAAAAATCCTTTCCGCTCTGTATTGTGAGGCATTCTTCCTGCGGAAAAGCCACGCCCTCTCTTACAACTTCGTTCCAAATTTCAATCATTTGTTCCAAATCGGAATTTCGATATTTTCTGACAGATATTTTCATAAAGTCACCTTACGTTTATTATTTTGCTTCTTCCTTTGCAGAATAAAGTTTTTCAACAAAAAGCTTATCATTTTCCGAAAGCTTATATCCTTTTCGGAAAACAAGTCGGTCTGTATAAATATCGCCGTCGAATTCGCTTTGAATAAGCTCGTATCTTTCAAGGATTTTTTTAGGGACAGGCGCTGAACGCATGAACGTTCCCGAAATTTCGGAAAGTAATTCAAAACTCGCACTGCGTTCATAAACGGTAATTTTTCTTCTCGTGCCGTCGTCGATATGCTTTTTTCCGATATTCGCATACGGAATATCACTGTCGCAATACGCTATTTCAATCAAATTATCAAGCTCTTGTTCTCGAAAATTTTTTTCATTTGCAAGTGCGCTTGTTCGGGAAGTCAGAAGAACCTCTCTGAAATCCCAAAGCGGCATTGTTTCAAGCTTTTTTTCAGCCAGATATTCGAGGAAATAGCTTTCAAATGCCTTTTTGCAGCGAATTACACCAAGCTCAAAACTACCGTCCGCCACTCCTGCGATTGCCTGAATAGAGTTTGATTCACGAATTGCAGCGTTCATTATTTTATCGCCGACAGCTGAAAGAAAGTTCGCGGCTGCTTCCGCCATGCAGCTGTCACGCGGCAGCGAAACGTTGAAATTCGGTATTTGGGTTTCAATTTCTTTTGAAAGCAGTTCCATTTTGTCGAGCTGAGCAAGAATACTTTCCGCGTAATTGAGAAATTCCCTGCCTTTATTTGTTAGGCGAACACCTCTCGACGAACGTTCAAAAATCGCGATTCCAAAGTCGGATTCAAGCTCCTTTATAGCTTTGCTGAGATTTGGCTGCGCCATAAAAAGATTTTCTGCAGCCTGCGAAATTGAACCTGTTTTTTCTACCTCAACCGCATATTTCAGATACAATGTGTTCATAAAACTCCTCACTTTACATATATACATTATAATATTCACGCATATAAATGTCAATATACAAATAATATTTTTCATTTAAAAACGCAGAATACAATCAGAAATATTCATGCGGAGGAAAAATATGAACAAAGGCAAAAAAAGAAATACTCGCGAGGAGAATGAACTGCTGGAAAACTATACGGGCGCTTCATCTTCGGGAGATTGCACAGGGCTTATCCCGTCGGGGGGAAATCACTCTCCCGAGGAATTTGACAATTATAAAGACATTTATCCGTTTGCAATCCCCAAAAAAATCAGCGAATATAAAAACGAAGAAGCAGAACGGCTTAACAAATAGCATAAAAACGCTCCGAATTAAATCGGGGCGTTTTCATTTATTCAGATATTCCGTCTTTAATCAGCATTTCAAGCACGGTCGTTTCACGTTCAAGCATAACTTCAAACCTTGCCGTTCCTGTTTTCTCGCTGTGCGAACGATTTTTATTTACGTCAATAGCTGTCGAAGCTGTAACAAATTCAAGCGTAAATCGTTCATCTGCTTCGTAATCGTCAAGATTTTGCGAGTCAATCTTTTCTTCGGCACTGCAAAGATAATAATAGTTATCCTGAACGAAAATCTCCTCAATATTCCCCTTTTGCTTGCGGCGAACCATTCCGTATTCGCGTACAGATTCGGGAATAACCGTCAGCCCCGATTCTTCGCTGACCTCGCGGATAAGCGTTTCCAAATGGCTTTCGCAATTCTCGGCACCGCCGCCCGGAAACTTATAATAGTCATATTTCAGACTGTGGACAAGCGCGATTTTTCCATCTCTGACGATAATTCCGCGCACAGACGGGCGAATCCCAACAGTTCCGTTCGGGTCATAATCTTTTTTGTCAATTTCAAACAGCAGCTTCATATTTTTTCCTGTTCAGCAATATATTGCTCAAGTATCTCCGCGGCGTCGTAGACCATTTTTGCGCACGGACGGGTTGAGTAATACTTTTCGTTTCTTTCCTGCGGTATAAAGCTCTTATCCGCAGCAATTTTACCGAGAATATCGCGGCAAATTATAGACGTGTTTCGCTCTTTAAAACGCTTTGCAAGTTCCTGAATACGCGCATAATGTGCAGTCTTTTCACTTGTTGCGCTCGGGTCGTCATATCCGTACAAAATTCCCACAGCCATAAACATACCACTCACAGCGCCGCAGACCTCTCTCATTCTGCCCATTCCACCACCAAATGAGGAAGCAATCAGCGCAGCGGCTTTTTCGTCAATTCCGGTAAGATCGCAATATGCTATAAATACCGCCTGTGAACAACTGTATCCTTCAAGAAACAAATCCCGTGCCTTTTCTGCGTGGGTCATTTTTACGTTCCTTCCTTATTTGAAAAGCTTTTGAGCAAATTCATCAAGCCAGTTGCCTTCAAAACGTTCAATTCCGCCGTTATCTCCAAGTGCGGCAAAATCAGCGTTCATAGGCAGCTTTGCAATATTTGAAATGCCATATTTCTTTGCGATTTCCTCGATGTGACTTTCACCGTAGATATAGTGCTTCTTGTGACATTCGTCGCACTCAAAATAACTCATATTCTCGACCAGGCCGAGCACAGGAACATTCATCATTCCAGCCATTTTTACGGCCTTTTCGACAATCATGGAAACCAGCTCCTGCGGGCTTGTTACAACAACGATTCCGCTCACGGGAAGCGACTGGAATACAGTAAGCGGAACATCGCCGGTTCCGGGAGGCATATCCACAAACATAAAATCTACATCATTCCATACTACATCCGACCAGAACTGTTTGATAACTCCTGCAATAACAGGTCCACGCCAAACGACGGGGTCTGTTTCATTTTCAAGCAGCAGATTAACGGACATAACTTCAATTCCGTCTTTTGTCTTAACGGGATAAAGATTTTTTTCATCGCCCGTTGCACGTTCTTTCAGTCCGAACTCTCTCGGAATCGACGGACCTGTAACGTCGGCGTCAAGAATAGCGGTTTTATGCCCACTACGCTTCGATAAAACGGCAAGCATGGACGTAACAAGCGATTTGCCTACGCCGCCCTTGCCCGATACTACAGCGATAACCTTTTTTACATTCGACAGTTCGTTCTGCGGCGCGAGAAGGCTTTCAGCCGTTCTTTCCGAACAGTTTGAACCGCAGGTTTCACAATTGTGGGTACATTCACTCATGAAAATGCACTCCTTTCATTTTTCTTGGTGTTATCTGATATTATACACCCTGACAGCAAAAATGTCAAGGCGGCTCAGCCGCGGTTAAGCTTACGCAAGCTGCTGTCCTCAGAAAAAGTGATAGCGTTGTACAGGAAAAGTACGCTGTCGTATTCATTTACATCAACTAACGTGCTGTAACCTGCATTTATATAACGTAAATCTAGAACAGTAATTTTGCTGTAGTGATTTGCAAGAAACGGTATCATGCAATGCGCATAACTATCCTTAAAAACAAGCAGCGACGGTCCGTTTGGATTATCTCCCGAAATAACGGTCATCATGGGCGAGTTTGAGCCCATAAACGAACTGTACTTGTCCTTTACACTCAAATAATCCCGCAGATAGAGCGAATCGTAATTGACCTCTTCCGTACCTGTATTTACGGTAAGAGTAGGCTCGTTCTTGCCGCCGTTAAAATGGTAATAATCAATAACATCAGGCGTTACAGAGTCGTCAAGCGTTTTGGAGTAAAGAGTGCCGCGGAAGCTGCTGCTTGCGTGTTCAATGTCGAACGACGACAGCGGTTCCGACTGAAATCCGAGCGCTTTTGCCGCCTCAGTATACGCAATATACGCACCATATGATGTCCAGTGATGATCGGTGCGATAATAGATATAGCTATCGGAATTGCTTTTGAGCAGTGAGAAAATGTCTATCGTGCTGCATTTCAGATTTTCGCGGCAGTAATCCTTCATTTCCGCCTGACTTCCTATCGGGGCGGTTTTTGGTAAAAGATCGGCGTAAATCTCCTGCGAGGTCGGAGCCAGCATAAAGAAAACAGGAACATCAGAATGTCTTTCGGTAAACGTATTTATTGCAGAGATCGACGAATCAATAAACTCCTTGTCATAACCTGTCCAGACCTGCATCATCTGATTTCCGACGGTATAAACGCCGTTAATCTCTACCTTTCCGATAAAGCGCTCTGTTCCGTTTTTCAGCTTTATCCAGCTTTCTCTGCCATAAATGCGGTCTGAAAACCACTCTTCAAAGCCATTCATCGCCTTTTTATTAAGATAATTTTCAAATGAGATCTGCGGAAATCCAGCAAGATAACGGTTTTCATTTTCGGAATACGGTCTGTTCTCTTTTGGAAGATTTATGAACGTAAGAATCGGAACAGCAGTCAAAATCAGCCCGAAAGCAGCTATCATAATATATTTATAGAGCTTGTCTTTCATCTCGTATGCACCTTTCTGTTCATTGCATCAGCAATAATGAACAAAATATCAGAAATTAAAGTACAGGAACGGGTTGTACGTTGCGTCGGCAAGATATGCAATGCAAAGCACAAATACCGCTGTTTTAACAAAAGGCGTTGCGTAATGCATTATTGTCGGTATTCGCTTCGTAAGCCTTTCCACGATAATTTTCCATGCGTCGGTAGAAGCAAATATGCCAACAACCAGCAATATACCGTAATTAAGCAGCAGATAAAGCGCCGTATCATCGCAGAATACCCCGTTTGCTCCGAACATTGCTCCCATATAAGAAAACGCCGTGCTTATATCAGGAGTTACAAACAGCACCCAACCGAGTACCACGAGAAGAATTGTATACAGCCAGCTTATCGCTGACGGCAGCTTTTTGAGAATATTCCCCAAAAAGAGCTTTTCGATTATTATAAATACGCCATACAGCGAACCCCAGAGTATGAAATTCCAGCTTGCTCCGTGCCACACGCCCGTCAGAAACCACACAACGGCAAGGTTAAAAATTGTACGCTTCATGCCCTTGCGGTTTCCGCCCAGAGGAAAGTAAACGTAGCTTTTAAACCAGTCGCCGAGAGTTATATGCCAGCGCCGCCAAAATTCACTAACGCTTTTTGAAAGATAAGGGTAGTTGAAGTTTTCAGGGAAATTAAATCCCATCATCTTTCCAAGCCCTATTGCCATATCCGAATAACCCGAGAAGTCAAAATAAATTTGCAGAGTATAGCCGATAATTCCAAGCCACGCCGTAAGCGCCGACATTTCGGAAGTTCCGACAGCAAAAGCTGCGTTCCAGAGCTGTCCGACGCCGTTGGCAATAAGCACCTTTTTGCCCATACCGGTAATGAACCGCACTATGCCGTCATAGATCATGTCAAGATTTATCTTTCGGCATTCAAGCTCGGCTGCAATATCGTTATATCTTACGATAGGTCCTGCAACAATCTGTGGGAAAAGCGTAACAAACGCCGCAAAAGCAATCGGATTTTTCTGCACCTTTACGTTTCCGAGGTACATATCAATCGTATAGGACATCGACTGGAACGTGAAGAAGCTTATTCCGATAGGAAGCGGAAGATTCGGGTTGTTAAGAACGGGTCCAAAAATGTTGTTGACATTTTCAACGAAGAAGCCGCTGTACTTGAATACTGCAAGAAGCGATAAATTCATTACAAGCGATACGATAAGGCATATTTTTTTCACTGCTTTATTGTCGTTGAATTTATCAATGAGCAATCCCGCTGTGTAGTCGATAAGCGTTGAAATAATCATTACAACCACATATTTCGGCTCGCCCCATGCGTAAAAAACAAGGCCGCAGATAAGAATTATAAAGTTTTTCAGTTTAAGCGGCACTGTGTAATACAGCAGCAGTGCAATAACCAAAAACAAAAACAAAAAAAACAGACTTGAAAAAACCATAATTGCTATTCCTTTACCTTTTTCAGTACATTTTCATATTGTTCCCTTGTATAAAGCCTGTTCAGAACTTCTAGCAGACCTGACGTGCTGAGATGTTCAGGAAGCGCCAACGCTTCAAACAGCTTTTTTCTAAGCTGTGCGCTGCCCTGCCCACCCATAAGTCCGTCTGACAATAAATCGGCTCGGTTAAGCCATTCTGTAGTCGGCTGTTCTTCTGAAGAAATTCCCGCCTTTTTAAAAGCTTCTTCAAGAACGGCGGTATCCATTCCCTCAACTCCAAGTTTTCCTTCTTTGGAAGGCTTCTCTTTTCGCCGTTCCTTTCCGAAAATATCGGGTATATATATATTGTATATTTTTCCGTTTTTTATGCAGCTTTTTATATGACTTCGAATCTGAAATCCCGCACTGTCGCTGTCTGTCAGGACAATTATTCCGTCTTTTTCGGCGAACGCGCGTATCAGCGCCATTTTTTCCTTGTCCTTATATATTCCGAAACCGTCGGTTGTAATAATAAGTGCGTCAACGACTGACCCGAGTTTTATGCGGTCGTATTTTCCCTCAACAATTATTGGCTGTTTTACATGAATCATGCACTTTTCTCCCGCTGCGCAATAAATAGCTTTGTTATTGCCTGTTCAATTACAGTTCGGCTGTCTATCGGGGAAGATTTCATCATTATATCAGCTTCATTCAGAATTTCGAGGGTTTTCCTAAGATAACCTACGCGCAGCTTTGAAACGGCGTTCATGGCCTTTGAGAGAACCCATACGCGATTTTTCGCATATGAAAATTCTTCCGCAGCCTGATTTGGCAGAACGCCTGTCATTTTCGCAATTTTTGCCCTATAAAAATCAAGATATGTTCCGGAAAGCGCCGATAAAATAACAACAGGCTCGACTCTCTGAAAGATAAGGTCGGAAACAATTCCGAACGCCTGCTCGCGTTTTCCCGAATTTATCGCCGTGGCAAGCTCGTACACGCTTGTGTCAAGCTGCTTTGCTACAAGTGAATCTATCATGCCGCGCGTTATAACTCCGCCTTTTCCGACATAGCTTATCAGTTTTGCCGTTTCCTCGCTTACGAGATTTAGGCTGCAAAGAACCCTTTCTGTGAGGTACAAAGCGTCCTCGCGGGAAATCACAACGCCCTGTTTTGCCGCTTTTTTTATTACAAGCTCCGCGATTTTCGGCTGTGGCATTGCATCCATTTTACATACAACGCCCGCTTTTTCAACTGCCGCAATGAATTTTTTGGTCTGCGACTTTCTTTCGTCGGGAGACACGCCCGTATTATTGAACAGCAGGATCGTAGTTTCGGGAACGTCCGCAATAATCGAAAGCAGCCGTTCAAACGCTTCCTTTTCAATTTTTTCAGGGTCAATGTCGTTCACGGAAATCAGCTTCATATCCGCAAAAACAGGCAATCCGTCAACATGATCCGAAAGCATATCCATATCGGGGTTTCCGCTTATTCGCACCAAGTTAAAATCCAAAGCGTCTTCTCCGACAGTCTTTTTTATCAGACGGTCAACATATGTTTTTACAAGGAACGGTTCCTTTCCGTAGAGAAAATATACGCGTTCAATGCGCCCCGCGCGTATATCAGCGCTGAGTCGGTCTTCTTCAAGCTTCATTATGCATCTCCCTCTGAAAATAAGACATTCCCGTTATTGTCAACGCCTATACTGATTTTATCATAGTAGGCGTTACAGCCTGTTTTCATGCATTTATCGAGAAAAATCTCCTTATAATTAGCGCCGATTGCGTGGTTTTTGCGGTAACCGCTGTAAATCGCAAAATCAGCATCTGAAATTGTATCAATTTTATTAAGGCTTAGCGTAACTCCGCGAACGTCAATTAAAATTTCGCCTTCCCTGACAATGACGGAATATTCCCCGCTTATGTCATATTCGCAATCGGAACTTTCGGGAATATGAAGCTCAAGTGAATCGACACTTGATAATGCTGAAATATTATTGTCGCTGCTCCTTGCGGCGCAAACCAGTAAAACCCGCTTTCCAATGCCATTTGAAAGCATTTCCGCAGTTATTTTCTTGCTGTCGCCTGTGGAAAGAAAACTTATGCCGGATTCGCTTCTTATAACAGCCATGCCGTCAGAACCGTCGGAATACAAACTTATTTCAATTACGTCACTTTTTATAATTTCACCGAAAATAGCGGCGCTTATTATTGCAATAAACGAAACCATGGAAAATCTTATAAAGTATTTCAGATTGCCCACAGCCGCAAGTACGACAAATATGCCCAGTATGGTAACAACAGCAAACTGCTGCCAGAATATTCCGTCAGTTTCAATATAGCTGTAAGGGAATTTGCCGAATGTGTAAAAAATAAAATTCATTGCACGCGCGCAAAATCCCGCAGGAAGCATAAAAAGCTCCGTAAAAAGACCGCACGTAAGCAAATTCAGCAGCACTAAGAACATTGCCGCCATGAAAACGGGATAAATAAGCAAGGTTGAAATCGGAGAAACAAGCGAAACTCCTCCGAAACAAAGCATACTTATCGGAAATGTACAGAAAAGCGCAGATGCAGAACCGATAAGCGATTGCTTAATTGTGAGGAATTTATCCGAACGAATTACTGTCTCGCAAATTTTAGGTGCAATAACACCTACCCCGATAGTTCCGAGTGCTGACAGCCATAAACCTATATCTCGACACGCATACGGCTGAAAGGCAAGAATTATTAACAGCGCAGTTCCAATAGAGTTAAGCACGTTTGTTTTTCTGAAGAACAGTTCCGCACCATAGTAAATGAGAAGCATTATTCCCGCTCGCATTACAGAAGAAGTCATTCCGAAGAAAATCATCAGCAGAATAATCAGCGCAGCGGTGAGTCCAAATCTCAGCGTTCTTCTGCGCTTCAATCTGTCAAGCAAAATCAGACGAATCGTATGGACTATAAGAGAAAGATGCATTCCAGAAACAGCAGCGATATGCGAAAGACCCGCTCGACGCAGCGATACGGACTGTAATGTTGAAAATCCGCTTTTGTCACCGAAAAATATCGCGCAAAGCACGCTGCTTTCCTCGCTCGGCAGCACAGTTTTTATTCTGCTTTTTATGCTGTCCGAAAAATCATTGAGAAATGCGCTGAGGCTGAACGAATGTGATATAACAGTAATCTCGCCTTTTACCTGCGCTTTTATAAAAATTCCTTTTGAAAAGTAATAATCCTTTTCTGAAAAATCCGCCGTATTTCCAAGCTCTGAAAACGCAGCGTCAAAAGCTATTCTATCCCCTACTTCAACACCGCTGTCTGCGGCGTAAAGAGTGAATTTCACAGGCAACCCGTCAGCTTTTCCGCTGACAGTAAGCCTTACAGTATCATTGCTTGGATCTGTTCGTTCAGTGACCACGCCTATGATGTGCGAAGTACTGCCGCTCAAAGACTGCGTAGGCTCAATAAAAATTACACTATAAATTCCAAAAGCAAGCAGTGCTGCCCCTGCAGAAAGAATATGACGGCGAAAATCGCAGATGTTCATAAGCTTTAAGACTATGAACGTTGCGATAAGCACGCCTGCGCAAATGAAACAAACAATAATGTTTAAAAAAGACGCGCAAGCAAGCCCCAAAAGGTATGAAAAACCTATCAGAGCTTGCGCGCGGTGCTTTTTTATTGTATTTTTGTTAGTACTCAACACATTTTCTCGGTGAGCTTTTCGCCGCCGAGAATATGGAAGTGCAGATGATGAACGGTCTGTCCGCCATTTTCACCGATATTTGTAACTACGCGATAACCGTTCTGAAGATTGAATTCAGCCGCAAGCTGCTTAGCAACAAGCATGACCTCAGCAACGACGCCTATGTTATCCTCGGTGACATCATTCAAGCTTTCAATATGAATTTTAGGGATAACAAGAATATGAACAGGCGCTTGGGGATTTATATCCTTAAACGCAAGAACTGTTTCACTTTCGTAAACCTTTTCGGACGGGATCTCACCGTCGATTATCTTACAGAATAAGCAGTCTTTCATAATCGGTATTCCTTTCTTTCAGTTAAGCTGACCTGCTGCAATCTCATTAAGAGCAGCAAGAGCATCATTGATTTTTGTTGTGTCAGCAATTCCCGCCATAGCGCTGTCGGGCTTTCCGCCGCCCTTACCGCCTGCAATAGCAGCAATCTGCTTGACTATCTGACCTGCGTTAGCACCCTTTGCGACAGCTTCCTTTGAGCATATGCAGAGGAAATTCCCCTTACCGTCCGCATGACCTGCGAGGACTGCAATAAAATTATCATACTTCGACTTGAGGTCATCGCCCGCTTTGCGGAGCGCATCACCGACAGTTCCTTCAAGAACAGCCGAGAACACCTTTATACCTGCGATTTCAACAGCACCGCCTGTAATATCAGCCATTGCGGAAGCGGAAAGCTGACGTTCAAGTTTATCTATTTCTTTTTTAGCTTCCGAAAGCTCATTCTGAAGCGCTTCGCAGCGCTGTACAAGCGCGCTCGGATTAGCGAGTTTCAAGGTCTGCGCAGCGGCATGGATAGTGCTGTTTGCCTCGTTAAGAGCTTCGAGTACTCCCGCACCCGTAACCGCTTCAATTCTTCTTACGCCGGAAGCAACAGATGTTTCGGATATAATCTTGAAGAGTCCTGCTTTTGAAGTATTGTCAAGGTGTGTACCACCGCAGAATTCAGTTGAATAACCGTCTGTAACACTTACTACGCGGACAACATCACCGTATTTTTCTCCGAAAAGCGCCATTGCGCCTTTTTTCTTAGCTTCTTCAATAGGAAGCTCCTCTGTAACAACAGGAACAGCCGCGAGAATTTCTTTATTTACAAGCGCTTCAATCTGCGCAAGTTCATCGGGCGTTACCGCGCTGAAATGCGAGAAATCAAAACGGCAGCGATACGGGTCAACATAAGAACCCGCCTGGTGAACATGATCGCCGAGAACGCTGCGAAGCGCCGCCTGAAGCAGATGAGCACAGGTGTGGTTTCTCGCGGTAGCCATGCGAAGTTCTTTATCAACAGTTGCGGTAACTGCGTCACCCGTCATAAACGAACCCTGTAAGCAGCGGCAATAGCATACAAACTGTCCGCCGCCGATTTTCTTGGTATCGATAACTTCAAGAACATTGTCGCCGCCGGCACTTGTTATAGTACCCTTATCGCCGACCTGTCCGCCGCTCTCCGCATAGAAAGGAGTCGTTTCAGTAACGACAGCAACGTCGTTATCCTCGTCAATACTGTCGGTAAGAGCGCCATCCTTTAACATTGCTATTATCTTTGTTTCACAGGAAAGTTCCTTATATCCCACAAATGCTGTCTTTAATCCGGAAAGCGCATCCGCAGCCGCGTCGTCCCAGCCGCCCTTGAAAGACTGATTTGCGCGCGCGGTAAGCTTCTGATTCTTCATAAGCTCCATGAAACGTTCTTCATCAAGGGTAAGTCCTTTTTCTTCAAGGATCTCCTTTGTAAGGTCAAGCGGGAAACCATAAGTATCATGCAGCTTGAACGCGTCGTCACCGCTTAATACGCCGTTTTCGCCGAGTTGTGCGATAAGGTCGGTAAGTATCTGCGAACCCTTTTCAACAGTCTTGTTGAAGCTCTCTTCTTCGGTAGCAATGACCTTCATGATATATTCACGCTTTTCTTCAAGTTCAGGATAAGCGTCCTTGTTTTCTTTAATTACCTGGTCGACAATTTCCGTAAGAAACGGTTTTGTTACGCCGAGAAGTCTGCCATGGCGCGCAGCGCGTCTTAACAGGCGGCGAAGAACATACCCTCTGCCCTCGTTTGAGGGTCTTACGCCGTCGCCCACCATAAACGTAGCTGCGCGAACGTGGTCGGTAATTACACGGATAGAAACGTCATCCTTGTAATTTTCGCCGTATGTCTTTCCCGAAACGGAGCAAATTCTCTTGATAATATTCTGAATCGTATCGACCTCAAACATATTATCAACACCCTGCATTACACAGGCAAGACGTTCAAGTCCCATACCGGTATCAATATTCTTTGTCGCAAGCTGAGTATAGTTTCCGTTTCCGTCGTTGTCGAACTGAGTAAATACGAGATTCCAAATTTCGATGATTCGATCGCAGTCGCCCGCCTGCTCAAAACTCTCGAACGGACCGTACTTTTCACCGCGGTCAAAATGGATTTCGGAACAGGGACCGCAGGGGCCGCTTCCATGTTCCCAGAAATTCTCCGACTTTCCGAGCTTTATTATTCTGTCGCGCGGGATTCCGACTTCGTTAGCCCAGATGTCGCCCGCTTCATCGTCCTCTTCATAAATTGTGATCCAGAGCTTTTCGGGTTCAATCTCAAGCTCTTTTGTAAGGAATTCCCAAGCCCACGCGGTAGCTTCATGCTTGAAGTAATCGCCGAACGAGAAATTTCCGAGCATTTCAAAGTATGTGCCGTGACGTGCGGTTTTTCCGACATTCTCAATATCGGGTGTTCTTATGCACTTCTGGCAGGTTGTAACGCGCTTTCTCGGCGGAGTTTCGATTCCTTGAAAAAACTTCTTTAAAGGCGTCATTCCCGCATTTATCAGCAGTATCGAGTTATCTCCCTGAGGAACAAGAGGCGCGGACGCCATTCTGAGATGTCCCTTGCTTTCAAAAAATTTCAGATAACGTTCTCTGAGTTCATTAAGACCTGTCCACTTCATTGTTTTTTTCCTTAAACTTTTTACATCGCCGAAAACGGCGCTGTCATGTTTTCCTTTCTTGTTTATATCAAAACATACCCATTTTATTATAGCAAAATTTCCCGAAAAGTCAACACTTTAACGTCAATTATTCTCTATTCCGAGAAAACGGCAGATATTGCCCGATAATATCTGCTCACGTTCGCTGTCCGTAAGGTCGATTTTATCAAATCTTTCAAGTTCTTCCCTGCCGTTCCACATAGGATAATCGGTGCCGAAAAAAACACGCTCCGAGCCAAATGCTTCGATATATCGCTTTGCTTTTTCTGGTGAAATCGCAAACAGCGAGCTTGACGAGTCAACATACACATTTTCTATGTCAAGCAGGCATTGCTGCGCAGCGTCCCACTCGGTATATCCTCCAAAATGCGCACCGATCATCTTCTGACGCGGGAATCTCTTTGCCGCGACCGCAAGCCTTTGAGGAGATGAATATGAAAAGCGTTTATCACCCGTATGAAAAAGTATAGGAAGCCGACCGTCAATCACCTCGTAAAGCTCCATCGCGTGCTTGTCGTCGATGTTGAATTTCTGAAAGTCGGGGTGGAGCTTTGTTCCTCGCAATCCCAGCGAAATCATTCGCTTTATTTCTTCGTCCTCTTCATCTGCGCTCATAGACGGATGCAGCGAACCAAATCCCACAAATTTATCAGGATTTTCGGCAACGCTTGAGGCGATAAAATCATTTATTTTTCTGACCTGCTCATGCGTTGTCGCAACGGAATGTACCAGACAACGTGAAATACCCGCTTCGTCACAGTTTTTGAGCAGCGACGGGATACTACCGTCAAACGCCATGGGAATGTCATAAAATTCGCCTATTGTTTTCGCAGCCTTTGCCGCTATTTTTTCGGGATAGATGTGCACATGGCTGTCAAAAATCATCATAAACAACATTCTTCTTTCTAAAATTTTTTCAAGCAACAGTATATCACTTTTTTCGAACAATTTCAAGTATAACAAAAGCTCGGCACACCCCGCTAAAACTGCTTTTGTTTAATAGCGACAAAAAAACAAACAGCATATTAAAATCATTGGAGATTTTTACATACCGTTTTTATTTTAGTTGTTCGTTTTTCCCGCTTACAAATATGTTGTATGCCAAAGCTGCTTTTTAAAAATCCATAGCATGATACCATTTCAACAAAAATGGCAACCCTTTTCGAGTTGCCATTTTGGAATATTTTCTTTCGTTATAAATCTAGTCAAGCGGAGGACGCCTATACAGCCCTATTATGAAGCTCCACACCCACTATCTTGACCTAGCGGAATGTTTCTCAGCTAAACAGGTCTATCCTGTAGCCTGTTACCTTTCGGTACTTGTATTGTATCCGATAAATTCAAGTTTGTCAATACTTTTTTCGGAAAATAAAAAATAATGTATTTTATCACACACCAGCTTTTTCGACAAAAACATATCTCTACTGAAGCAACGCTACAAGAATGTCTTACTGTCCGACAAAAGCATAAATTATCATGTCAACTGCAATGCCCGCCACTACGCAAGCCATGACAGGAAGTTTTTTCCATGCAAGCAAAGCGGCGGTTATCCCGCCTGCAATACCTATGTACGGTCTTTCGGCGTCCACAGAAAATACTCCCGGAAAAATAAGCGCCGACATTGCCGTATATGGGATAAGACGCAGAAACTTTTCAAATTTGGGGCTGAATTTGAATTTACTGATAAAAACCGCAGGCAGTACACGCGGGATATATGTAACTGCTGTCATTCCTATTATCATAATCATTATTTCGTAATTCATTTACTCAGCCTCGCTTTCTTCGCCAATATCAACAAAGAATGTGCCTATCGCCGCGCAAAGAAGCGTCGAAATTATAAGCGCCCAGCTTGAATCAATGAACAGATTAAGTATCGTATTAACAACAGCAGTAAAAACCACAAGCACCGCAAGTCTTAAATTTGCACGAAGACCGGGCATGATCAGCCCTATAAACATTGCGTACAGCGCGATCCCGAAGCTTGCCGAAACAATTTCTGGGAGAATATCCGACGAAAGCGCGCCTATAAGAGTCCCAATATTCCACGAAACATACGAAACCGTAATTAGCCCGAGGAAAAAAGATGATGTGCGCTTCTCCTTTTCGGAAGTTGTGAAAATTGCAAACGACTCGTCGGTTACGCCGAATGCCGTAAGCATTCTCGTTCCCAATCTTGCCGATTTCATCTCATTAAAAACACAGGTGCTCATGATAACGTGTCGCAGATTGAGAATAAACGTCGCCAGTATTATCGCAATAATGCCCGCTCCGCCCGCATACATTCCAACCGCCATCATTTCGCTCGCCCCCGCAAATACCGCAAGAGACATTGCACAGGTTTCGCCGATAGTAAATCCGGCGTGCCTTGCCATAATTGCATAAGCCATTCCCACGGGTATAAACCCGAGAATTACGGGCAGCGCACAGCGGACGCCGTTAACATACTGCGCCGCACGACTGTTTTCAGATATTTTTTTCATTTTTGTTCACCGTTCTTTTGTTCTCTTTGTTTTGTTCTGTTAATTTCCCAATTTTTCTATGTTATTGTATATTCTTCTTGTAATTTTGCTGCAAACCTCATACACACCGAATTTATCGCGTTTTGGATTTGCTCCTGTTGTCATTACAACGACAACGTCGCCTGTTTCGGGATTGTACGAAGCCATTGAAATTGCGCCGTAAGCATTTCCCGTGTGATAGTACAGCTTGTCTGCTCCATATCGCTTTTTCACATATCTGAGAGCCATGCACTGCGTAAATTTACCGCCGTTTTCAGTAGCTTTAAATAAGTGTTCTTCTATAGCTCTTACGGATTCTTCAGATAAGATTCGCTTACCGCCGTATTCGCCGTCATTTGAAAGGATATAGAAAAGCTTCGCAATGTCCTTTGCGGAAGCAGTAAGGCTTCCCGCATGAATACTTACATTATTTCCGGGACTTTTAGCGCTCGAAATCGCCTTCGCTTCCGCAACAGTCCGTTCAACTCCTCCGTCGGACTCGTAAAGCGTTGCAAGTCTGGGATTTCCCGAAAAATTGCCCGAATAGAAGCTCGCGTCCACGCCGATAGGTTCAAAGAAATTCTCCTTCATGTATTCGTCTACCGTTGTATCTGCCGCAAGTTCAAGCGTAGAGCCTGCAACCCCTATTGCGTAATTATTATACGACCACATTGACGGATCACCTGGCGTTCCGTCCAGATAACTGTTCTCATCCATAAGCTGCTTTCTTGTCTTTTTCATCTTCCCTTTAAAAGCAAGATAGCGAAGCGTTGAAGTGTGAGAAAAAAGATTTTTAAGGGTAACACTTTTCGGAAATTCTTTTCCCCAGTATTCGCTTATGTCAGCACCGAGGTCAACAAGTCCCTCTTCCTGCATTTTTAAAGCACACATCGCAACCGCAACCTTGCTTATAGAAGCGGTCCTTATCTTGGTATTTGCAGTCATTGTCTTTGTATTGCGCGTCGCATAGCCATAATTCCAATTGAAAACCTTTCCGTCGCTTGCACGGATAACAGCGACCTGCATACCGATTGCATGATAATCGTCGGCGATCGAATTAAGATAATCCTGAATTTTTTCATTGACTTTGCTCCCGCTTTTATCAGTCAAGGCAGGCTCGGCGTTGCCTGTTATGTTTCTTTCAAAGCGATGGGCATAATCCGAGGAGATCCATACATCTCCGTCGGAATTATCAACCCCTATTTTGTACCACATTGTCCCGTCGGAACTGAAAGCTGTTCCAAGACACGGATATTTTGCACCGTATTTTGCTTTTCCAAGTTTATCATATGTAACCCCCGGACCGCTGCGAACGTTGACATTCTCGGAAAGTGCTTTTATATAGTATTTGCTCTCGGCGCCTGCGGGAGTAACAAACGATATTACCGATATTGTTACCGCTAAAAACGCCGCAGCAATTCTTTTAACTGCCCTCAAATCAAAAACCCTCCTTTTCTATATGTAATAAGTTATCACAAAATGCGGATTTTGTCAATAACTGCCGTAAAAGCAGAACTAAAAAACAGGTCTAAAGAGACAAATAGGAAACCTTTTGAGAATTTTTTCAAAAAAGACTTGACATTTTTTTGGATATGTGATAATATATATAAGCGGTTGATTTAAAAGTCAGCAGCAACTCGGAGAGGTGTCCGAGTGGTTTAAGGAGCCGGTCTTGAAAACCGGTGATCCCGCAAGGGACCGTGGGTTCGAATCCCACCCTCTCCGCCATTTTTAATTTAATACAAATGAAATTGGCACTTGCAGAAATACCCAAGTGGTGAAGGGGCTCCCCTGCTAAGGGAGTAGGTCGGGAAACCGGCGCGAGGGTTCAAATCCCTCTTTCTGCGCCAAACATAAACCGTCTATTTACGTCAAATCACGTAGATAGGCGGTTTTCTTTATCTATCGAAAATATAAAGTATCGTCAAAAACAATAAAATATGCCACGGAACTCCCCGCCAAGTGGGTGTGTCCATATGAGATGTTTACAGATGCCGCTGTTATTGAATGAACCTGCATCTACCCCGACATTGCACTTCATTCCAAACTTCCATTCATTTTCCTTTTTTGTCTGATGCATTTCGGGATCACGCTTTTTCTCGATCATGTGACGGAATTTCAGAAATGTTGTTGCATCGGGGACTTGCTCATTCACACAATCTGTTTTCATAAATTGCGGAAAGCATAGCTGTCATATACATCAGATCCTTTTTAAAGTTCCGTCAAATCGGGCATGTGCGGTTTATGTGCTGAATTTCTCGTTATAAAGCTTCCTTTTCCGCAAGCTTTTCATATCGTATAAAATTGGTTATAAAAACAACGCCTGCCGATGCCAATGCACAGCCAAGACCCGAATAAAAAAATGCAATGAACACATCGGGGAAGATGCCTGTCGCTCTGAATCCGATACCTCCGCCCATCATAAATGCCATTATCATATATGCTTTAAGGTCAAAGAAATTCCAGAAAGGCTTTTTGTCCTCATAACCCATGATCCTCCCGGTATGTTTTTTGCTCATTTTGAGAAACATCATTCCAAATACGGCAAATACGATGACCGAAAGCAGAATGAGAAACCATTTCATTTCGATCAGCTGATACGAAAGCACTCCAAGCCTCGCAACGTTAAATCCTGCAATGAGCCAGACTATACCCGCTATCAGCAGCAAGGTTCGTTTTTTTACAAGAAACATTTTCATTCTCCCATTTCCTTTAAATTTTTCAAACATTCCTCCGCATTTCCGCAGATCTTGACGAATACGGAACTGCATATGGTCATTTCCTCTTCGGACAATCCTTTGAACAGGCTTTCGGCGAATTTTTTCTGTATATCCAAGCCTTCACTGACTATCTCCCGAGCGTTATCAAGCAGAATGATCTCAATATGCTTTTTGTTTCCGGGGCTTGCTTCTTTTTTTATAAGGTGCTTATCTTCAAGCATTTTTAAAGAAGTTGAAACGTGGGATTTGGTCGATTTGCGGATCTTAACAATATCAGCGGCTGTATTGTAATCCGGATCTCTGCAGAGAAACATAAGAATATCATATTCCATACGGGTCAGACCGAATTTATCGCACACTGTTTTTGTAAGCTCTTCATAATAGCATGTTATCGTTTTATGTTTATCCCAAAAAAACAAAAGTATATCTCTCCTCTCACCATCG
>USOZ01000006.1 GCA_900556525.1 uncultured Oscillospiraceae bacterium
CGTAGCCCATTTCAAAGAGAATTTCAGTAAGAAACTGCGAAAGACAAACCGTCTTTTGCGGAGCCGACTTTATTACCGTATCATTTACAGTTACAGGATACGGCGACGGTTCGCCGTTTTCAGGCGACGTTGTTACCATGACGGGCAGCGCGTCGGGAGTATCGTCCGATTGCTGCACATTGTTATTGCAGCCGCAGAGTATCAAACAGCAAGCGGCGAGAAGAGCAAATATTTTTTTCAAACAAGCGCCCTCCTTAAAGATTTTCATAATCAAGTCCAAGTTCAAGCCGCGATTGCAGCATATCAATGAACTGTCGTGCGGTTCTCGGAGATCGTCCGCACTTTTTGAGTGCAAAACGTTCGGCTGCCGTGTCCAGCTTATCTTCGGGCAGCTCAATGCCTCTATCAGCTGCAATCTGATGAACAATATCAAGAAATTCGCTTTTGGCGGGCGTGCTGAATGTTATGTAAAGCCCGAATCGGTCGGCAAGCGACATATTTTCGTCACGCGCGTCTGCCGCGTGCATTTCATCGCCGCTTCGTTCGGAAACAGTTTCCTTGAGAATGTGACGGCGGTTTGTTGTTGCATATAAAATGCAGTTATCGGGCATAGCGACAACCGATCCTTCAAGCACTTGTTTTAAAAAGCTGTATCCCTCGTCGTTTTCACCGAATGTTATATCATCAATAAACAGAATAAATTTAAGCGGATTATCCTGTACAAGGCCATAAATACGGTAAATATTAAGGATTTCGCGTTTGGGAATCTGAATTACCCTAAGCGTGGGATACTGATTTACGAGCGCCTTTACCGTGCTGGATTTTCCGGTTCCTCTGTCGCCGTAAAGTAAAGCGTTGTGCGCTTTTTTACCGTTAAGGAAGCAAAGTGTGTTGTCAATTATCTTTTCACGCTGAACACGATAATTCTTGAGGTCCGAAAGGCGTATCGGATCAGGCTTACGAACGGGTATAAGCTCCCCATTTTCAAAACTAAACGCCTTATTTTCAGCAAATTTGCGGCTTCCGAAACGCTCGGCATATGAAATCACACTTTCGGTCGTTATCGCGGTTTTACCCGTTTCAAACTCAGGAAAATGCAGTTCGGAAGCCTCGGGAAAACGTTCGCATATAAATCCCGAAAGCTCCTGCGGTGTTTTTGAAGCAATTTCAGCCAAAACAGCTATATCGGAAGAAACCGATTTATAAAGAATATCAGATTTTGAACTTATATATGCATTTATAAGCGGATTACCGCCGCCTGCCGCAAGAAAGAAAATATAATCGCTCAGCGTAAGGTTTTCGGAAAGCAGCCGTTCACAGACAGCCGAATATGAACGCAGCGCACCTTCGCAGTTATCGCAAAAAATCCCGCAAAAATCATGTATCAGCGGGTCGTTTTTATACGCCGAACAGCACATAAGCGCCGCCGACAGATCAAGTTTATCCATAATAAAAAGCCTCTGATTCAGGGCAAAACCGCAATCTTGCCTTAGTAAAAGATGTACAGCAATACACTTTATATTATACATGATTATGCGGGAAGTTTCAAGCCTTTTTGTAAAAAATCACAAAAATTATTCAACAGTATAAATTGCAACAGATGCGATAATAATGTTGTCTACTGGTTGGCTTTCTGCGCCGTCGCTACCTATTTCGGTTTTAACCTTTGATATAGCGTCAATTACCTCAAAACCCTCTACCGTCTGTCCAAAAACGGTGTATCCGCCGTCAAGAAACGGTGTGCCGCCTACCTCGGCATATTTTGCGGAAATTTCATCTGTAAGCGTCTCGGACATTGCGCTTGCGCCATTCGCCATATTTGTGTAGGCCTCGCCGTTGGCCATATACGCGTTATAATAATCCGAACCCTTGTCGTATTTTTCAGCCTCCTGCTTAAACGCATTGCCATACTGCGAATAATAGTTCGCATACTGGTCATACATAGTCGAAATTTCGCTCTGCGGCTCTTTATTATTTACAATATAGAACTGGCAGGTATTGCTGCCGCCTGCGTTGGCATAGCAAAGCGCGCCGTAATAATGACGCATATCCGTGTTTATTTCACAGGAAAATTCGCCGCCGTCAGCCGCCGTTCCGCCCGTTCCGTCGCCGTTGAGAGAACCGCCCTGCATCATAAAACCATCTATTACGCGGTGAACGCTTTTACCGCTGTAATACCCCGAATTTGCAAGGTCAATGAAATTCTGCACACCGTACGGGACTTCCTCGGGGTAAAGCTTGACCTTTATATCACCGTAATTTTCAATGCTTATAACCGCATAGGTATCGCCTTTTTCAAGCGTTACCGTGCCGCTGTTTCCTCCGTTTCCGTTACCTTTGGTTACAGAAAATTTATCACCGTTTGCAGCAGCGTCGGCATTATCCTTTTCAGTCGTTGCTGCATTGCTGCCGCTCTCGGTCGCAGAAGGTTTATCGCTGTCTGAATTACAGCCGGAAAGCAGCATTGAAGTCGCACAAAGCAAAGCCAGTGCTACGGAAATTCTTCTTTTCAATTTCATATCTCCTTTCAAAAAGGCACAAAAACCGTCCCGCAGAGGGCTGCGGAGCGGTTTTCTGTCAGTCAATTTCAACCATAACTTTTTCGCTGTGCTTAACAGCGCCGGCGCGCATAATGGTACGGATTGCCTTAGCAATTCGTCCCTGCTTGCCGATTACTCTGCCCATATCGTCGGGAGCAACGTGCAGATGATACACAACTGTTCCGTCCTCCTTGGGCTCGTCAACAGTAATTTCGACTGCCGATTCATCTTCGACAAGCTCGCCTACCATTGCGTATAACAATTCTTTCATTGTAGCCTCCGCTTCGTTACGAACCTTACTTCTTTAAAAGCTTCTTAACGGTATCAGTGGGCTGTGCGCCGTTCTTGATCCACTGTTCAGCCTTTTCAGCGTCGATTTTAACAACTGCGGGTTCCTTTGTAGGGTCATAGTAACCGATTTCTTCGATAAAACGACCATCTCTGGGATAACGGGAATCAGCAACAACTACTCTGTAAAAAGGAGCCTTCTTAGCGCCCATTCTTCTGAGTCTGATTTTTACTGCCATTTAAATTCACCTCCATAAAATTATTTTTTGTATATTACGCTTTCGCGGTAATACCTTACATAAGACCGTTCATATCTCCGCCAAGACCTTTAAGCAGATTTCTTGGGAGTCTTCCCTTTTTCATCTTTCCGCCCATCTGCTTCATCATTTTCTGCATCATATCAAATTGTTTCAGTAGATTGTTGACATCTTCGACTCTCGTTCCCGAGCCTGCAGCAATTCTGCGCTTTCTCTTTGCGTCGATAAGCGAGGGACGTTCGCGTTCCTTTTTGGTCATTGAAAGAATAATCGCCTTTGTTCGCGGCATTTTTCTTTCATCAATATCTTCCTCTTTTATTTTTCCGCTCACTCCGGGGAGCATATTGAGGATCGAAGAAATACTGCCCATTTTTTCGATTTGTTCAAACTGGCTCAGCAGGTCGTTCATATCAAATTTGTTGGACTGCATCTTCTTTGCGAACTTTTCTGCTTCCTTTTCATCAAAGCTGTCTTTAGCCTTTTCAATAAGCGAAAGCATATCACCCATTCCGAGTATTCTGTTTGCCATTCTGTCGGGGTGGAACTGTTCAAGGTCGTCAATCTTCTCGCCAATACCTGCAAATTTAACCGGTTTTCCCGTTACAGCAAGTACGGAAAGCGCCGCACCGCCTCTGGTATCGCCGTCGAGCTTCGTGAGAATTACACCCGTTATATCGAGAAGTTCGTTAAAGCTCTTTGCGACATTTACAGCATCCTGACCTGTCATGGAGTCAACGACAAGCAGTATCTCGTTCGGCTGAACTTCCTTTTTAATGTTCTGAAGCTCGTCCATGAGCTGTTCGTCTATATGCAAACGACCCGCAGTATCGAGAATAACAACGTCATATCCGTTGTCTTTCGCAAATTTTACACTTTCGCGTGCAATTTTTACGGGGTTCTCCTGCCCCATTTCAAAGACCTTAACGCCTGCCTTTTCGCCGACGACTTTCAGCTGGTCAATAGCAGCAGGTCTGTAAATATCGCAGGCAACAAGCAGCGGACGCCTGTTCATGCCCTTGAGATACTTTGCAAGCTTAGCGGAATGCGTCGTTTTACCCGCACCCTGAAGTCCGCACATCATAATGACGCAGGGCGGTTTTGAGGGAAATTCAATTCTGGCATTGGTTTCACCCATCAGCTTGCAGAGTTCATCGTGAACAATGTCGATAACCTGCTGAGCGGGAGTAAGACTTTCCATGACCTCTGAACCTACAGCACGGTCGGTCACGCTCTTCACAAAATCCTTAACTACCTTGTAGCTTACGTCGGCTTCGAGCAGCGCCATTTTTACTTCGCGCATTGCTTCGTTTACCGTTTTTTCGTTCAGTTTTCCGTATCCGCGAAGGTTTTTGAAAACCTTTCCGAGCTTTTCCGATAAGCCTTCAAATGCCATTGAAAATTCTCCTTTCTACAAGCGTTCCTTTATATTATCAATAATTTCGTTGATTTTTTTTAATTTATTTCTGTCGGAGATTTCAGAAGATGATATTTCATCTTCAAGTTCTTCCAAATAACTGCGCATTTCGGAAAGGCGCTTCACTAAACCGAGCTGTTCTTCAAGCTCCGCAAGCCTCGCCTCCGCATTTTTTACGCAATTCATAACGCCCTGCCGCGTGATTCCCGTTTCCGCTGAAATCTCTCCGAGTGATAAATCATCTTCGTAATACATTTCAAGCGTTTCGCGCTGCTTATCCGTAAGAAGCGTCCCGTACAGGTCAAGCAAAAGCGTGTTGCGAAGATTTTTCGGCATCGCGAAAGCCTTCCTTTCATAACGTGTAAACTCTTTTTCGTTTACAGCTTTTTCATTATAACAAGAAAAAACGAATTTGTCAAGCATTTTAAGCACATTTTACAATATAGATAAATGTACCCTTGTTAAATGCTGAAAATCCGTTTATTTTAACAATTATATCAGCGTTTTGCGTGTTTTTTTGCCTTTACCCTAACTGTATTTTCTGAAACATCAAGCTCGGGAATACTCCTAAGAAAGCTCGATGTGCGGCTGAAACCGTAATTTTTCAAGCTGAAATGCCGATGATTTTTGCGAAGCTCATCATACACGACTGACAAATTCCGTATTACCCCGCCGTTTTTCTCAATCATATCAGCAATCTCATGCCTTACTGTTTCAAGGTCAACCTCGTTGCTGACCGACACGCTGTACCCATGAACATTCTTTTCCAATTTAAGTCTATGGCATTTTTCGCGGATAAATACGCTGAGCTGCGAATAGCCGTAGTTTCGCACGTCGAAATCAGTAAATTTCTGCTTCAGGAGCGAACCTATTTCCGACAAACCAAGCTCCTCGTTTGTTTCATCGGCAGTTATAAACGCAATTATCGCTTCCTCGATCTGCTCGACGGACGTTACGGCGTTCTCGTGTTTGCTGCGCCCCTGCTCATTCTTTGCTTCCTCGCCTGCTATCAGGTTAAGGTGAACAAAACGGTCGCAAGCCTTAACGAGCGCGGACGGAGTTTTCGCCTCACCCATTCCGATAACATACATTCTGTCCTCTCGCAGACGCATTGCGAGCTTAGTAAAATCGCTGTCGCTCGTAACAATGCAGAATCCGTCAACATTGCCGGAGTACAGAATGTCCATCGCGTCGATAACCATTGTCATATCCGTCGCGTTTTTGCCTTTTGTGTAGGCAAACTGATGAACGGGCTGAATTGAATATTCCAACAATAGTGATTCGTTCCAATCGTAATTTTTCGACCAGTCGCCGTATATGCGACGAATCGAAACCGTTCCGTATGAATCGAGTTCATCAAAAATTATTTTTATATATTTAGCACTTACATTGTCCGCGTCAATCATCAATGCAATATTAAGTTTTTGTTCCATTTTCACCTCAGCGTTTATTTGTCGCTTTTATCCGTAAGTTCCTTTATATTGGTGGTAATATTGTCTTTTATTGCTTTACTTTTGCGGATAATCGCATGGGAAAAGCGCATTCCTTTTGATTTGGTGTTTGCTGTAATACTTCTGACTTTCTGTATCGAATCAGTTATATCGGAAATCGAAGAAAACAAGACTTCCTGCATTTTTGTTTCACGTCTTTGAGTAACTCCATGCTTACAATTTTCAATTACAACCGAATATCTATCATAGGCTCTTTCAACAGCACTCTCCCACGATAAATAAACTTCGTTCATAGCATTCTCACCTATGCGTTTAAGTTCAGCGAGGTGAGAAGCTGCGAAAATCAAGTCTCCCGTGAATGATTCGACGTCGTTTTCAGTTAATATAGCGTTATGTTGATCCGTGAAATCTTCCGCTGCGCAGCTGCCCTTAATAAGAATACTCGCAAGCCCGCACGCAGCCGCCTCGCGCACTACAATTCCGTTAGTGTCATAAAGCGACGGGAAGAGGAACAAATCGCTTGCCGAATAATAATAGCGAAGTTCCTCGCGGCTGTTTATCGCTCCGACAAAAATACACGAATCGGCTATTCCGAGTTTCTGAGTATACTTTTCCATTTCCTCGCGATCACCGCCGTCTCCGACAACGAGCATTTTATATTCAATTCCTCGCTCGGAAAGCTGCTTTAACGAATCAAAAATAAGATGCAGACCTTTGTACCAGAACAATCGTCCAACAAAAATGAAAACAGGAACTCCGTCTTTAAGTTCATAATCAGCCCTCAGCTCAGCAATGCCGTCAGAGTCAGCACGTCCCCGCGGAAAATCAACACCGTTAGGCATAATTATATACTCGCCTTCATATCCAAGGCTGTTCAGATTTTCGCCCGCACCTTTGCTGACGGTCCAAATCTCATCGCAAGTATTCATGTTTTGAACAACGAATTTAGTTATCTGAGAAACAAGCAGCGGATTTTCAACAATTCGCTTTATATCCTGATCGAATTTCGTGTGATATGTCATTATAAGCGGCGCACCGCTTTTTTCCTGAAGATTTCTTCCCAGTACAGTTGAGGCGAACGGACAATGACTATGTATAATATCAAACCTGCTGCCTTTTAATCCTTCCAACGTCGAGCTGCTAAACGGGTAACCTGCCCTATATCCAAAAAGCTTTTCAGTCGAAAGACTGGAATAACGCACGACCGGAAAAGCATAATCGTCAACAACGCCCGGGAAACTCGGCGTGACAACGGTGGCCGAACCGAGGTGCGCCTGTATATTTGTAGCATAATTTATTACAGCATTGGCAACGCCGTCAATAAGCGGCGGAAAAGAGTCGTTAAGTAAACATACATTATATTTCTGACGTTCCATAATTTTACCTTCCTCTGCCTTATACTATTTTTCAATATTTTGAACATTCAATGCAATGTTTCGGGGATTTTTATTATTATACAATATTTTCCGTTATAAATCAAGGTTTATTCGGTCGAATTGTTCAAAAATAATGATTTTTTCATAAAAAAGAAGAATATGAACAAAAAAATAAAGCCCATTCGATGATAACCGTCGGCTTTAAGCATCGTCCTCGTGATTCGAGGGGAAACTAAACGTCTGCCACAAATCAGAGGTTTCTGATTCCTGAGTCAACTTCATCGAATGGGTTTATTTACTTATTGTTAAATTGGAAATTAGCCGTTGATCTTGGTTACAACGCCGGAACCAACAGTTCTGCCGCCTTCACGGATAGCGAAACGGAGACCTTCTTCGATAGCGATAGGAGTGATAAGTTCAACATCCATTGTTACGTTATCGCCGGGGATGCACATTTCCTTGTCAGCAGGAAGAGTGATAACACCGGTAACGTCTGTTGTTCTGAAGAAGAACTGAGGACGGTAGTTAGAGAAGAAAGGTGTATGACGGCCGCCTTCTTCCTTCTTTAAAACGTAAACCTGTCCGGAGAACTTGGTGTGGGGGTGAATAGAACCGGGCTTGCAAAGAACCTGACCACGTTCGATTTCGCTTCTCTGGATACCACGGAGAAGAGCACCGATGTTGTCGCCTGCTTCAGCGTAATCAAGAATCTTACGGAACATTTCGATACCGGTAACAACGGTCTGCTTGGGTTCGTCTGTAAGACCAGTGATTTCAACTGTATCGTTAGTCTTTAAGATACCACGTTCAACTCTACCGGTAGCAACAGTACCACGACCGGTAATGGTCATTGTATCTTCTACAGGCATGAGGAACGGCTGGTCTGCCTTACGGTCAGGAGTAGGAATATAGTCATCAACTGCGTCCATAAGTTCCTTAATGCAAGCATATTCAGGAGCGTTAGGATCAGTGCTTGTGCTGTCGAGAGCAACCTTAGCGGAACCACGGATTACGGGTACTTCATCTCCGGGGAAGTCGTTGTTTGTAAGGATCTCGCGGATATCCATTTCAACGAGGTCGAGAAGTTCGGGATCGTCAACGTCATCGCACTTGTTGATGAATACTACCATAGCAGGAACGCCTACCTGGTGAGCGAGAAGGATGTGTTCCTTGGTCTGAGCCATAGGACCATCTGTACCTGCAACTACGAGGATAGCGCCGTCCATCTGAGCAGCACCGGTGATCATGTTCTTGATATAGTCAGCATGGCCGGGGCAGTCAACGTGAGCGTAGTGACGCTTGTCGGTTTCATACTCAACGTGAGCGGTATTGATTGTGATACCACGTTCTCTCTCTTCGGGAGCCTTATCGATCATATCATATGCTTCGAACTTAGCCTGACCCTTTAATGCGAGGTACTTTGTGATAGCTGCTGTTGTTGTTGTCTTACCATGGTCAACGTGACCGATTGTACCAATGTTTACATGGGGCTTGGTACGGTTAAAATGTTCCTTTGCCATTGTTTTAATCCTCCTAAAATTGATTTGGGGTTGATGATACTATTGTACCAAATTATTACAGAAATTACAAGAGTTTTTCGAAAAAATTTATAAAATTATTCCTTATTTCTCTTGCTCATGATGCCTTCTGCAATGTTCTTCGGAACCTGAGTATAGCTGTTAGGCTCCATTACATACTGACCACGACCCTGTGTCTTAGAACGCAGGTCGTTTGAGTAACCGAACATTTCGGAAAGCGGAACAAGCGCATTGATCTGCTTAACGCCGTTTCTGTCTTCCATACCCTGGATAGTACCGCGGCGTGAGCTTAAATCGCCGATAACATCGCCCATATATTCTTCGGGAACGATTACTACTACCTTCATAATCGGTTCGAGAATGATGGGGCTCGCCTTCTTGCAGGCTTCCTTGAGTGCCATAGAACCGGCAATCTTAAACGCCATTTCAGAAGAGTCAACTTCGTGGAACGAACCATCGTAAAGTGTTACCTTGAGGTCAACTACGGGGTAACCTGCGAGTACACCGGACTGCATAGCGCCCTGAATACCTGCATCAACCGCCGGAATATATTCCTTCGGGATAGCACCACCGACAATGCTGTTGATAAATTCGTAGCCCTTACCGGATTCGTTAGGTTCAACATGGAGCTTAACGTGACCATACTGACCCTTACCGCCAGACTGACGAGCGTACTTTGTATCAACATCGGTAGCTGCGGTGATTGTTTCCTTATATGCAACCTGCGGAGCGCCTACGTTTGCTTCAACCTTGAATTCACGGAGAAGTCTGTCTACGATAATTTCGAGGTGAAGCTCGCCCATACCTGCAATAATGGTCTGACCAGTTTCCTGGTCTGTCCATGTCTTGAATGTGGGGTCTTCTTCTGCAAGCTTTGCAAGTGCGAGAGCCATCTTTTCCTGACCAGCCTTGGTCTTAGGCTCAATTGCGAGGTCAATAACAGGATCCGGGAATTCCATAGATTCGAGAATTACGGGATGATCTTCATCGCAGAGAGTATCACCGGTGGTCGTGTTCTTAACACCAACCGCAGCAGCAATATCGCCGCAGTAGCAGATTTCAAGATCCTGTCTGTGGTTTGCATGCATCTGAAGGATACGACCCATACGTTCCTTCTTATCCTTTGTTGCATTCAGAACGCTTGCGCCGGCTTCGACTGTACCGGAATAAACGCGGAAGAAGCAGAGCTTACCAACAAACGGGTCAGTTGCAATCTTGAATGCAAGTGCGGAGAACGGCTGATCGTCGCCTGCACGTCTTTCGGTTTCTTCACCTGTTTCGGGGTCAATACCCTTAATTGCAGGAATATCAAGCGGAGAAGGCATATAATCAACAACAGCGTCGAGAAGCTTCTGAACGCCCTTGTTTCTGTAGGAAGTGCCGCAGATTACGGGAACCATGTCATTTGCAATGGTAGCCTTTCTGATGCACGCCTTAATCTCGTCAACGGTGATCTCTTCGCCTTCGAGGAACTTATTCATGATGTCCTCGTCCTGCTCAGCAACCGCTTCGAGAAGTTCTTCTCTGTACTTGTTTGCGAGTTCCTTCATATCCTCAGGAATATCTTCAACTCTCATATCATTACCCAGATCATCATAATAAACGTCTGCGTTCATTTCAACGAGGTCGATAATTCCTCTGAATGTGTCTTCAGCGCCGATAGGGAGCTGAATCGGAACTGCGTTTGTCTTTAAACGTTCCTTCATCATCTTGACTACGTTATAGAAGTCGGCACCCATAATGTCCATCTTATTAACGTAAGCCATTCTCGGAACGCGATACTTGTCGGCCTGATGCCATACAGTTTCAGACTGGGGTTCAACACCGCCCTTAGCGCAGAAAACTGTAACGGAACCGTCAAGCACTCTCAGTGAACGTTCAACTTCAACAGTGAAGTCAACGTGACCGGGAGTATCAATAATATTGATTCTGTGCTTCTTCCAGTAAGCAGTAGTAGCAGCAGAGGTAATTGTGATACCTCTTTCCTGCTCCTGTGCCATCCAGTCCATTGTCGCACTTCCGTCGTGAGTTTCACCAATCTTGTGGTTGATACCTGTGTAGAAAAGGATTCGCTCAGTCGTGGTTGTCTTACCTGCGTCAATGTGAGCCATGATACCAATATTACGGGTCATTTCGAGAGTTACATCTCTTGCCATATATCCTCCGTTCTATTGCTTACCACTTATAGTGAGCGAAAGCTCTGTTAGCTTCAGCCATTCTGTGTGTATCGTCACGCTTCTTGCATGAACCGCCCTGACCGTTTAACGCATCTAAGATTTCGTTAGCGAGTCTTTCCTTCATGGTCTTTTCATTTCTGGCTCTGCTGTATGTGGTGATCCATCTTAAACCTAAAGTTCTGCGGCGTTCAGGACGAACCTCCATAGGAACCTGGTAAGTTGCACCGCCGACACGGCGAGCCTTGACCTCTAACTGAGGCATGATGTTTTCCATCGCCTGTTCAAATACTTCAAGGGGTTCCTTACCCGTCTTTTCGCCTACAATCTCAAATGCACCGTAAACGATCTTCTGAGCAACACCCTTTTTACCGTCAAGCATGATGTTATTGATGAGTCTTGTTACCAGTTCCGAATTGTACATAGGATCCGGTAATACATCACGCTTCGGCACGTTACCTCTTCTTGGCACTTTTCTTCCCTCCTTCATAATTTTGCGCCGTATACCATACGGCTAATGAAAATCATCGGTACTCGAAAGCGTCGCGGATTTCTCCGCCAACCTCCCGCCGTGCATTCAGAGGTATATATAATACCCGTCAAATGCGGCAGTTGATCTACTTAAATCAAGTTTAAGTTACGCCTTTTTTGCACCAGCCTTCGGACGCTTAGCGCCGTACTTGGATCTTCCCTGCATTCTTCCGTCTACGCCCTGCGCGTCGAGTGTACCGCGAACGATATGGTAACGCACACCAGGTAAATCCTTAACACGTCCGCCACGAATGAGAACAACAGAGTGTTCCTGAAGCTTGTGTCCGATGCCGGGGATATAGGCAGTAACTTCGTAACCGTTTGAAAGTCTTACTCTGGCTACTTTTCTCATAGCGGAGTTCGGCTTCTTAGGAGTCGCAGTTCTTACGGCTGTGCATACTCCGCGCTTCTGCGGTGCAGTAACGTCGGTAGCTTCCTTCTTAAGAGTGTTTAAACCCTTTAAGAGTGCAGGAGCCTTGGACTTCTTTTCGGATACCTCTCTGCCCTTTCTTACGAGCTGGTTAAAGGTTGGCATTATCTCACCTCCTGATATAATATACATTACAAGACAGAATTGTCCCGCAACATTGTTTATTATAACACACAAAAATGGCAAAAGTCAACAATAAACTTTTCTTACGAAAAAGATTGTAGCTTTTGCCATTTTAGATATTATTTTTTAATTATTTTTGTGCAATTTCACACACTTTCAGAGATTTCATCAGCCGAATCGTTTGATTCCTGTGAAATTTCCTCAAGCTCATGCTGATTCATACCAGTTCCGGCAGGAATAAGCTTACCGATAATAACATTTTCCTTCAGACCGAGGAGCGGATCGACCTTTCCGTGGATAGCTGCGTCCGTAAGAACACGGGTCGTTTCCTGGAATGAAGCTGCTGAAAGGAAGCTGTCGGTTGCAAGTGCTGCCTTTGTAATACCGAGAAGTACAGGCGAATAAGTCGGATAAGTAACATCCTCGCCGTTTGCTTTTCTTTCGTCGAGCTGCTCGATAATCTTTGCAAGCTCATTCTTGTCAATGGTCGAAGCGGGAAGCAGATAAGAATCACCGGGTTCATCAATGCGAACCTTACGCATCATCTGACGAACAATTACTTCGATATGCTTATCGTTAATATCAACACCCTGTAAGCGATAAACTTTCTGAACTTCGCTGATGATATAGTTCTGAACCGCTTCTTCGCCCTTAACGAGAAGAACGTCGTGCGGGTTGATAGAACCTTCGGTTATGGGGTCGCCTGCTGTGAGGTAATCGCCCTCGTCGATCTTCATTCTGTAGCCGAAAGGAACTGCATAAGCCTCTTCCGTTCCGTCGTCAGCGGTAACGATAACATGACGCGTTTTCTTGATCTCTTCAATTCTCGCCTTACCCGAAATCTTGGTGATGATAGCACTCGACTTAGGACGACGGCTTTCAAAAAGTTCCTCAACACGCGGAAGACCCTGTGTAATATCTTCAGCCGAAGCGATACCGCCCGTATGGAACGTTCTCATGGTAAGCTGCGTACCGGGTTCACCGATAGACTGAGCAGCGATGATACCAACAGCTTCACCGATTGTTATAGGATTGCCGTTTGCAAGCGAAGAACCATAGCACTTTGCACAAACGCCATGCTTTGCGCAGCAGGTAAGAACCGAGCGAATCTTTACGGTCTGAGCGCCTGTTGCAATAATCTTCTGTGCGTCAGCGTCATTTATAAGCTTATCCTTTGAAACAAGGACATTTCCGTTTTCATCAAGGAAATCGTCAACAAGGTATCTTCCGACAAGACGTTCCTGGAGGGATTCGATCTTCTCCTTGCCTTCGCGGATCTCGTATACGTCAATACCCTCGGTAGTGCCGCAGTCTTCCATGCGGATAATAACTTCCTGCGAAACGTCCACAAGACGGCGGGTGAGGTAACCCGAGTCAGCCGTTCTCAGCGCAGTATCCGCAAGACCCTTTCTGGCGCCACGGGAAGAAATGAAGTATTCCATGATGTTAAGACCTTCACGGTAGTTAGCACGAATCGGAATCTCAATCGTTTCACCGGACGTATTCGCGATAAGTCCACGCATTCCGGCAAGCTGACGAATCTGGTTGATACTACCACGCGCACCGGAGTCAGCCATCATGAATATCGGGTTATACTGGTCGAGGTTCTTCGTAAGAGCGTCAGAAACGTCGTTCGTCGCCTTGTTCCATATATCAAGAACCGCATTCTTACGTTCCTGGTTTGAAATGAAGCCTCTTGAGAAGTTTTTATTGATCTCGAGAACCTGTTCGTCAGCTTCTTCAAGGATATGCTTCTTCTGTGGCGGGATAGAAGCGTCGCATACTGCAACGGTTATCGCTGCCTTTGTGGAATACTTGAATCCCAGAGCCTTTATCTTATCGAGAACCTGCGCGGTCATTGCCGTGCCGTGAATCTTTATGCAGCGCTCGATGATCTGACCGAGCTGCTTCTTACCTACCTTGAAATCAATTTCAAGGTTAAGCGCGTTTTCGGGAATACTTCTGTCTACAAACCCAAGATCCTGCGGGATATGCTCATTGAAGATTATCTTACCAACAGTGGTCGTGATAAGACGTTCGATCTTCTCTTCGCCGACTTCCTTAATAACGCGAACCTTTATTGCGGCATGAATGGAGATTACGTCATCCTGATATGCCATAAGAACTTCATTGAAATCGCAGAATATCTTGCCCTCGCCCTTTTCGCCTTCCTTAGAAAGTGTAAGATAGTACGAACCGAGTACCATATCCTGTGTAGGAACTGTTACGGGACGTCCGTCGGACGGCTTAAGCAGGTTCTTTGCAGCAAGCATAAGGTTTCTCGCTTCGTCCTGAGCTTCCTTTGAAAGCGGAAGATGAACCGCCATCTGGTCACCGTCGAAGTCCGCGTTATATGCGGTACAAACCAGCGGGTGAAGCTTTAATGCACGACCCTCGACGAGTACGGGCGAGAAAGCCTGAATACCAAGTCTGTGAAGCGTAGGCGCACGGTTCAGAAGAACGGGGTGATCCTTGATTACATCTTCAAGAACGTCCCAAACTTCGTCCTTTGCGCGGTCAACCATTTTTCTTGCACTCTTGATATTGTTTGAAAGACCTCTTGCGACAAGTTCCTTCATTACAAATGGCTTGAACAGCTCGATTGCCATTTCCTTAGGCAGACCGCACTGATCCATTTTAAGGTCGGGTCCTACAACGATAACGGAACGTCCGGAGTAGTCAACACGCTTACCGAGCAGGTTCTGACGGAAACGCCCCTGCTTACCCTTTAACATATCGGAAAGGGACTTGAGCGGACGGTTAGACGGACCTGTTACAGCTCTGCCATGTCTGCCGTTGTCGATAAGTGCGTCAACGGCTTCCTGAAGCATTCTCTTTTCATTGCGGATAATTATATCGGGAGCTTTAAGCTCCAGCATCTTTTTAAGACGATTGTTACGGTTGATAACACGTCTGTACAGATCGTTAAGGTCGCTTGTGGCAAAGCGTCCGCCGTCAAGCAGTACCATAGGACGAATATCCGGCGGAATAACCGGAACAACGTCGAGTATCATCCATTCGGGACGGTTTCCGCTCTGGCGGAATGCTTCGATTACGTCAAGACGCTTTAAAATCTTAACGCGCTTCTGTCCCTGCTGAGTTGTTTCAAGCTCTTCTTTAAGCTCTGCGGAAAGCTTTTCAAGGTCAATTTCCATAAGGAGTTCCTTGATTGCTTCCGCGCCCATAGCAGCCTTGAAATCGTCCTCATAACGTTCTCTCATGTCCGCATATTCCTTTTCGGAAAGAAGCTGACCCTTTGTAAGAACGGTGTTGCCGGGTTCGGTTACGATATACTTTGTAAAGTAAAGTACTTCTTCAAGTCTTTTCGGGGAAATATCGAGAACCTGACCGATTCTCGAAGGAGTACCCTTGAAATACCAAATGTGCGAAACGGGCGCAGCAAGTTCAATGTGACCCATTCTCTCGCGGCGAACCTTGTTGCGCGTAACTTCAACGCCACAGCGTTCGCATATTTTACCCTTAAAGCGAATTCTCTTATACTTTCCGCAGGCACACTCCCAATCCTTCTGCGGTCCGAAAATTCTTTCGCAGAAAAGGCCGTCGCGCTCAGGCTTCTGAGTACGATAGTTGATTGTTTCGGGGCGTTCAACAACGCCGTAGCTCCATTCACGGATCTGTTCGGGAGAAGCCAGACCGATTTTCATTGATTCAAATACACTAAATGCCAATTTTACAAACCTCAATTCTTTTAAAGTTCAAATTGCCGTAAAATTTACCGTTAAAACGGAAATTATTCATCCTCGTCGTCCAGATCCAATGATTCGTCGTCATCAAAACTGTCGCTGTCATCAAAGTCATCGTCCAGATCGTCATAATACGAATCATCAACATCTTCGGGAATAAATGCAGAATCAATTTCGTTGTCATCGGCAACATATTCAAAGTCTTCGGGGCTTACCGTACCCATGTCGTCGTCGTCAAAGCTCTGCTTGAGGTCAATCTCATCATTGTTCTCATCGAGTACCTTTACGTCAAGTCCAAGTGACTGGAGTTCCTTGATAAGAACCTTGAAAGACTCGGGAACGCCGGGCTTCGGAACGTTTTCGCCCTTTACTATCGCTTCGTAGGTCTTTACACGTCCGACAATATCGTCTGACTTGACCGTAAGGATCTCTTGAAGCGTATAAGCAGCACCGTAAGCTTCAAGCGCCCAAACTTCCATTTCACCGAAACGCTGTCCGCCAAACTGTGCCTTACCACCTAACGGCTGCTGTGTAACCAGCGAGTAAGGACCTGTCGAACGTGCGTGAATCTTATCATCAACAAGGTGGTGGAGCTTGAGGTAATACATATAACCTACGGTTACAAAGCTGTCAAACTTTTCACCTGTACGACCATCGATAAGCTGAGTTTTTGCTTCCTGAGTCATGGGAATCTTAGAGAAGTCGATTTCGGGACCGTCCTTGCCGGGATAGTTAGCTCTCTGCTCGTCAGCCAGCTTAAAGCATTCTCTGATATCCTCTTCATGAGCGCCGTCAAATACAGGTGTCATGATCTTCCAGCCAAGCGCCTTAGCGGCATATCCGAGGTGAACCTCGAGTACCTGACCGATATTCATACGAGAAGGTACGCCCAGCGGGTTAAGAACAATGTCAAGCGGTGTGCCGTCGGGGAGGAAAGGCATATCTTCCTGATGAAGAATACGGGAAACGACACCCTTGTTACCGTGACGACCCGCCATTTTATCGCCGACAGAGATTTTTCTCTTCTGAGCGATATAGCAGCGCACTACCATATTTACACCCGCGGCGAGTTCGTCACAGTTTTCTCTCGTGAATACCTTAACGTCAACGATAACGCCGCTTTCGCCGTGCGGTACACGAAGCGAGCTGTCGCGAACTTCCCTTGCCTTTTCGCCAAAAATAGCACGGAGCAGGCGTTCTTCTGCGGTAAGTTCGGTTTCACCCTTAGGAGCAACCTTACCTACAAGTATATCGCCCGAGTGAACTTCCGCACCTATGCGGATAATTCCCTGTTCATCCAGATCTTTCAGAGCGTCTTCGCTGAGGTTCGGAATATCACGTGTGATCTCTTCCGGTCCGAGCTTTGTATCGCGGCATTCGAGTTCATATTCTTCGATATGAATAGATGTATAAACGTCGTTATAAACAAGTTTTTCGTTGATAAGAACGGCGTCCTCGTAGTTGTAGCCTTCCCACGTCATGAAGCCGATAAGTGCATTCTTACCGAGCGAAATCTCACCCTGAGAAGTTGCGGGACCGTCAGCAAGAACCTGTCCCTTCTTTACAGCCTCGCCCTTTACAACAATCGGTCTCTGGTTAATACAGGTACCCTGGTTGGAGCGCTTAAACTTGATCAGCTTATACTTGTGATCCTGTCCAAGTTCGTCCTTAACTACGATTTCATCGGCGCAGACTCTTGTAACAACGCCGTCTTCCTTTGCAAGAACGCAAACGCCCGAGTCAACAGCCGCTTTGTATTCCATGCCTGTTCCGACAATCGGATTTGTGGTAACCATAAGCGGAACCGCCTGGCGCTGCATATTCGCACCCATAAGCGCGCGGTTCGCGTCGTCATTTTCAAGGAACGGAATCATCGCCGTCGCAACGGAAACAACCATCTTAGGCGAAACGTCCATGTAATCAACGTTATCGCGGCTAACTTCGAGAATTTCATCTCTTCTGCGCGCCGTAACACGCTTTCTCACAAAGCAGCCGTTTTCATCGAGAGGCTCGTTCGCCTGAGCGATCGTGTACAAATCCTCAACGTCAGCCGTCATATAAACAACTTCGTCGAGAACCTTTCCCGTCGCCTTGTCAACCTTGCGGTAAGGCGCTTCGATAAAGCCATACTTATTTATTCTTGCAAAAGACGCAAGATAGGAGATAAGACCGATGTTAGGACCTTCAGGAGTTTCGATAGGGCACATACGTCCGTAGTGCGAGTAGTGAACGTCTCGAACCTCAAATCCGGCTCTGTCTCGCGAAAGACCTCCGGGACCGAGCGCTGAAAGGCTTCTCTTATGAGTAAGTTCCGCGAGAGGGTTGTTCTGATCCATGAACTGCGACAGCGGAGATGAACCGAAAAATTCCTTTATAGCCGCAACAACGGGCCTGATATTTACTAAGTTATTCAGCGAGATCTTCTCGGTATCCTGCTGTAAGCCGATTCTTTCGCGGATAACGCGTTCCATTCTGGTGAAACCGATTCTAAACTGGTTCTGGAGCAGTTCGCCAACGGAACGGATACGTCTGTTTCCGAGGTGGTCTATATCATCAACCATTCCGACGCCTTCGCAGAGGTTGATAAAATAGCTTACGCTAGCGAAAATGTCGTCAAGGGTGATGTGCTTCGGAACAAGAATGTCGGCATTGAGCCTGAGAGCCTCTTCAATTTCCTCAACGCTTTCATTGTTTTCGAGGATTTCCTGAAGAGCGGGGAAAAATACCTTTTCATTTATGCCACAGGCTTCCGCGTCGATCTCTGCTGGGATATACGGCGCAATGTCAACCATCTGGTTGCCGATTACCTTAACGAGTTTGTCTTCAACATCGAGGTAAACTGCGCCAACGCCTGCCTGTTCAATCTCAAATCCCTTGTCGGTATTGATAAATTCGCCTGCTTCGGCGATAATTTCGCCCGTCATAGGATTTACAACAGGTTCAGCGAGCTTGTGACCGATAATACGACTGGCAACGCCAAGCTTTTTGTTGAACTTATAGCGTCCGAATCTCGAAAGGTCATAGCGCTTTGCGTCAAAGAAAAGGTTGTTCAGGTGACCCTCTGCGGAATCTACCGTAGGCGGCTCGCCCGGACGCAGCTTCTTATAAACCTCAAGCAGCGCTTCTTCTTTATTTTTGGTGGAATCCTTCTGGAGGATAGTCTGTTTAATACGCTCATCCTCGCCGAAAAGCTCAATAAGCTCATCGTCGGTTCCCTTTCCGAGTGCACGGATAAGAGTTGTCGCGGGGATCTTTCTGTTTTTATCAATGCGCACATAGAATATGTCATTGGAATCCATTTCATATTCGAGCCATGCGCCGCGGTTAGGAATTACCTGTGAAGTAAAGAGTTTTTTACCTGTTTTATCATAGTCAAAGCCATAATATACGCCGGGAGAACGAACCAGCTGCGATACGATAACACGTTCAGCACCATTGATAACAAATGTGCCGCTGTCGGTCATAAGCGGGAAGTCGCCCATAAATATTTCGCTCTCGGTAACCTCTCCGGTTTCCTCGTTGCGCAGATGCGCCTTGACTCTGAGAGGAGCCGCATAGGTTACGTCACGTTCTTTACATTCCTCGATCGTGTACTTCGGAGTTTCGTCGATACGATAATCCACAAAACTCAGAACCAGCTTGCCGTTTGAATCGGTTATGGAGGAGATGTCATTGAAAACCTCTTTGATTCCCTCTTCCAAGAACCATTTGTAAGAATTTTTCTGAATCTCAATGAGGTTCGGCATTTCTATGACCTCGTTAATCTTAGAAAAACTCATTCGGGTAGTCTTACCCAGCTGCACCGGCTTTACATTCACCATTGGCTTAATCACTCCTTAAATTTTTGAAAACACAGGCTTATTTCCGCACTTTCCGTTAATAAGTCCATTATAATTCAGTATTTTATTATATCCCAAATGGAATGATTTGTCAAGCATTTTTTTAATTTTTTTTGAATATTTTTTTGTTTTTGCGTATATGATTTTTTGTTATATTGTTTTTATCGTAAAATGTACCCATTTTTCCGCCTGAAAATTCCAAAAAATAAAGGCTGCTTTCAAAAAACAAAAGCAACCCCTATAATTCTATAATATAAATCACATTCGCGAAAAGAACTCGACAATTATTTTCTCCACCGTTTCACGCCCGAACCAACCGTCTCCTTCACGCTTTTTACGATAAAGACGGTTCATATCGGATATTTCAGATTCGGTAAGTTCTGTGAAATCATTCGCTTCCCTGCTTTCGGGGACGCCGACGAACTTATGATCGCCATCGCTGCGTCTGAAAACCCCGACGACCCTTACTTGCACCTCGTCGCCGAGTTCGTATTCGTCATCTGTCATCACAATTACGTCAAGATGCGGCTGCGGAGGCGTTCCCGACTCCTTTATCCAGCCGTGTACGGCTGGCGCACTCCGCGCACATATGAAAGGCTGCCGCAGTCCTTTTCGATAAATGAATACGTTTCGGCAATATATTTCATTCGCTTGGGATATGCGTAAGTCTGTTCAATTTTAGCCGTAAAAATCATTTTTCACCTCGTCAGCCTATGTCGTAAAATTTTCCCTTATGAAAATTGGGATTTCCGAGATTTTTCGCCGTAAGTCTGAACATTACGCATCCGTCGGGACAGACAATATCTTTGCAGTATTTTCCGCTTCCGCCTAGATTTTCGAGATCACCGCCGCTGCGTATAGCTTCCATGAGCGGATAAAGCATCATCATCGTCTTGGAACAGATCCCGTAGCCCTGAGCGTTTACGGGACAGCCGTATGTACAGGTGTACTTGTCGCCGATCTCTTCACCGTTTCGGCAATAGCGCTCAGTGTGATCGCCGCGCAGAAATCCGATAACCTCGACCTCGAATTCGTATTCCTCATCATACCATTTTTTCATTTCATTTAATCCTTTCTCTTTAACTTTATCAAGTATTCATCAGTATCTTCCTCAAGTTTCCTTTCGGAAGTCCTATAAAATCCGCTGCGTTTATAAAACGCAATGGCTTTTACATTCTTTTCAAGCGCCCACAGAAATTCGCACTTCATCTCTGCCGCAGCGTAACCGAGCAATTCGGTGCCTATTCCCTGTCCCTGCAAAACAGGTTCGACGAAGAGCTTTTTCACTTCTAAGTTTTCAACCGTTACAAAGCCTTTTACAACACCGTCGTCATAAACATAGGTGTTTTTCAGCTTTTCGGGAGCTTTCAGATATTCGTTTATTTTATCCGAGACCTGCAAATCACCGAAATAAAACGAATCGTTTCTGAATATCGGATAGAAATTCAGGCGGTAGTTGAATATCTCAATTTCTGCCAGTCTAGACGCATCACTCCCGCACGCCTGTCTGATTTTTTCGTTCATATCGTAAGTTCTTTCTGCTCGGTTTCTTCCTCACGATAGCTTAAATCCATAGCATTGAGCGAGCTTTCGTCAATTCCCTCCGTACTCTCCTTTTCAAAAATCGTCTTAACAGTCATCATCATTATTTTAAGGTCAAGCAGGAGTGAAAAATTTTCTATATATATAAGGTCGAGCTTCAGCTTGTCGTAAGGTGTTGTATTGTACTTTCCCATTACCTGCGCATAGCCCGTAAGACCCGCTTTGGCATTGAGTCTGAATGAAAATTCGGGAATATCCTGTTCATACTCATCGGCAATTTCGGGGCGTTCGGGACGTGGGCCTACAATGGACATTTCGCCTTTAAGAATGTTTATAAGCTGCGGAAGCTCGTCCAGACGCGTTTTTCTGATAAATTTGCCGACGGGCGTTATTCTTGAATCTCCCTCCGCGGCAAGTCTTGCCACGCCATCGCTTTCCGCGTTCACTATCATTGAGCGGAACTTGTAAAGATAGAATTCCTTTCCGCCGTATGTAAGCCGCTTTTGCTTATATATCGCGGGGCCGCCGTCATACGCTTTTACAGCTATTGCCGTACCGATAATGAGCGGCGATAAAACAATTATGGCAATTCCCGAAAGCACGAAATCAAACGTGCGCTTTATTGCCCGCTGTTCAAGTTTGGCACCGAAATTCCGCGAAACGAGCAAAGGCGTATCTAGGATATTGAGTTCCTCCGAACCTCTTATGAGAATATCGGAAATTTTCGGGGTAACATACACAAGTATTTTTCTGCGGAAGCAGAATTTCATAATATCGTTGCGTATTTCGTTCGGCGTGTCGCACACGACAACCGCGTCGTATTCGGGAAGAAGCGCCGAAATCCGCTCGAATCCCTCGTTTACATTGATAGCGGCGCAGATAATGAATTTATCGTATCTTTTGCTCATTTTATATACGAGCGAACGCGCAGATTTATTTGCATAAACCAGTATCATCTTTTTCGGAGGAAAAAGCTTTGCGTAATTGCGGTGAATGTAAAAACACCAAAGCAATGTCATGGCAGCCGCAGGAAAAAGTGATACAATAAGCGGAAGCGGACTGAGAAGTTCGCGTGCAATAAGCGAGATCTGGAGATATGAAATGCAGTCGGTAATGATAATCGCGATCATGTGAGTGAAAACCGAGTCGGTTATTCTCTGACTGCCGATGCGAAATCCGCCGTACATCTCAATAATGATAAAATAAATCAAGGCGTATACTATGTAAAGGATAATATTTCCGTTTTTGAAGAACGCCATGCCGATATTCGGATTGTAGAATATTTCCCACACAAAAGCAAATACCGAAGTGTACAAAAGCGTGCAGAACAATGCATTAAGAAATATAATAAAACGTTTTACGTTGGTTGCGTGATTTTTTTTGCTCATTTAACCGCTCCTTTCCGGGACAATTACGATTATAACACACTTTTTCAGAAATAGCAATGAAAATATATTGAAAAATTTCCGTAAAAAGGAATATTCGCCGACGGACAAGAATATAATGTAAGGCTACGCTCCCGGGAGCAAGGGCTGCACATTACAGAGCGCGCCCCCCAAACAAAAGCCGAAGCTTATTTCCGTGAAATATCGCGGGCAGAAGCCTCGGCGCCTACAAAATACGCAGTGTATTCGCATTGTTTAAATCAACACCGCACAAAGCCCGAAATAGCCTTGTGCGGTGTTGTCATATAAATATGATTCAGTACATTTGTCTGTCAACGTTGATAACTACGTTAAGTCCGTCCTCAGCCGATTCAACACATTCCGTGATACGCTTTACTGCGTCAGCCGCGCTGATTTTCGATTCAAACGGAACAATAATGTCAAAAATCAGGTTGCGGTTCAGTTTTCCGTTCGTCATACGGAAATCATGCATCGTAATTCCGTTTCCCATATCGGAAAGAATTTTTTCTACAAGCCCGCGATAACGCACCGAATCCTCGGTTTCCGCCTCAACAGGGTCCATGTGTATCGTAGCGCAGCTTGCATACTTCTTTTTCAGCTCGTTTTCCACAATGTCGATAAGTTCATGCGCCTTGACAAACCCCATATCCGCAGGAACTTCCGCATGGAGAGAAATGATATTCGCGCCCACACCGTAGTTGTGAACTATCAGGTCGTGCACGCCCGTTATTCCCTCATGACTCAGCACCGTATCGCGTATATCGGCAACGTATTCGGGATCGGGCTTTTCCCCGATAAGGGGAGTGAGGCTCTCTTTCGCCGCGTCAAGCCCGGTTTTCAGAATAAATACCGCCACAACAACGCCGACATAACCGTCTATGCTTACGGAAGTGACAGCATAAACGATAAGCCCGACAATTACCGCGCCTGTCGAAATGCAGTCCGAAAGGCTGTCCATTGCCGCCGCTTTCATTGTCGTCGAATTGATAAGCCGACCTATTTTCCGATTATACAGGCATATGTATAATTTCACAAGGACCGACGCTATGAGTATTCCGAGAGAAATCCAGCTGAACGACATTTCCTCAGGCTCGATTATCTTCATAACAGAATCACGTCCGAGTTCATAACCCATAAAAAGAATTACGACCGACATGATAAGCCCCGCGACATATTCGATACGCCCATGTCCGAACGGATGTTCGCGGTCGGCGGGCATACCAGCCATTTTAAAGCCTACAATGCTGATTATCGAAGCTCCCGCGTCGGATAAGTTATTGAACGCGTCTGCTGTGACGGCGATCGAAGATGTGATAAGTCCCGCGAAAAATTTCCCGATAAAAAGCAGGATATTGAGTGCAATTCCTACCGCTCCTGTCAGCACGCCGTAACTTCTGCGCACTTCGGGGTCTGATACATTTTTATAATCTCGTATAAAAATTTTTGATAAAATTCCGATCACTGCAATTTCCTCCCAAAAATATTTGACAATTTCTTGAAAATGTGATATAATAATAAAGTTGTATGCGGGCGTGGTGGAACTGGCAGACACGTTGGATTTAGGTTCCAATGCCGCAAGGTGTGCAGGTTCAAGTCCTGTCGCCCGCACCAGCCGGTAAGACCGGCAACAAATTCCG
>USOZ01000007.1 GCA_900556525.1 uncultured Oscillospiraceae bacterium
TAAAGCAGGCAGAGCTTACAGGAAGCGGAGTAGCCGTAAGATATTCAAAGACGCTCGGCAAAAATCAGATCTATGCCGCTATGAAGGTCAAGGACGACGATATAATCAGAATAAGCTACAATATAAACAGCTATATGGATTTTGCGTCAATGTTCATAGCACCTATGCTGATAGCCGCCGCAATAGGAATAATAGCAGGACTTATAGCGGTACGCAGTGTTGCCCGTCAGATAATGAAGCCGATAAACAGCATATCAAAGGCTATGAGCGGTATGAAATATGTCGGTGACGAAAAAATCTCTGCGGAACTTGACGAGATACCCTCGCACAAATACCTACTCCGCTTCCTGTAAGCTCTGCCTGCTTTATCTCCTCACGGGTGCTGTGGTTATCGTCCGGCTCGCCGTCGATATAGGTATCTACAAATACAGTTCCGTCCTTATTGATAAAGCTCACTCTGGCGTTGCCGACAAGTGAGCTTAATCTGTTCGCAAGGTCATAGTCGTGGTCGGTTTCGTCCTCATAAATCACACGGATAAGTCCGAGAGAAGTCAGCATATCGCTTTTTCTGACATTCTGCTCCGTGCTTGAAAGAAGTGCGGTAGCAGATACAACGCACACCGACATAACTATCGCAATCACTATAAGAAAACGTACTATAAGTGCTTTTTTCATCTGTACGTCCTCCTGTTATTCTCCTATAAATCTGTAGCCTACTCCTCTTACCGTTTTGATAAGATGGGCGTTCTCGGCATCATCGCTGAGTTTTTTTCTGAGCGTTCCTATGTGCATATCGAGCGTTCTTGTTTCACCGACAAAATCTATGCCCCACACTTTCGTGAGAAGTTCCTCACGGCTGACAACTCTTGCCCTGTTCTTAAGAAGATACAAAAGAAGTTCGTATTCCTTAAGCGTAAGCTCTATCGGTCTGCCGTCACGGCTCACCTCTCTGAGCGAGGTGTTTATCGTTATGCCGCCTGCCGTAATCTTATCGGAAGCACTGTCCGACGCGCTTCTGCCGGAACGCCTTAAAAGCGCCTTTATTCTTGCGGCAAGCTCCATAATGCCGAAGGGCTTTGTGAGATAATCGTCTGCGCCGTTTTCAAGACCGAACACCTTGTCTATCTCGGCTGATTTTGCTGTCAGCATAAGTATCGGCGTATTCTTTGTCTGCTCGTTCTCACGAAGGATCTTCACCGCCTGCACACCGTCCATACCCGGCAGCATTATATCGAACAGAAATATATCCGGCACCTGTTTTTCGGTTGCGGCAAGACAATCCTCCGCACTGACAAAGCTCTCCACCTCGTATGAATAAGCCGAAAGAGCGACCGTCACAAGCTCTCTTATACTGTCATCGTCCTCTGTAATATAGATACGTTCAGCCATTATATCAGCCTCCAAAGTTTATATAATACGGGTATTCTTGTATTCTCCCGTCTTGAAGAATTCCACCCACTCGCAGATATTTACCGCATGGTCGGCTATTCTTTCAAGATATTTTACTATCATAAGGGCATCGACCGCAACATCGCCGCTGCAATGCTCGCTCTTTATAAGTTCTACTATGCGGTTTCTTATAGAAACGAACAGCTCGTCTACCTCATCGTCAGCCTTTATCGTTTCATTCGCAAGCTCCATATCGGTTGTTACGAATGAATCTATAGAGTGCGAAACCATTATTATTACCTTTTCGCTCATAGTCTGAATCTCTCTTACTATGTGCATAATAGCGGATACGTCTGCTGTAAGGCTGATCTCCGCAATATCTGCGGCATTGTCGGCTATACGCTCCATATCTGTCACCATTTTGAGCGCCGCAGAAACCTTACGAAGATCTCTTGCGACAGGCTGTTCACGAAGTATTATAGACAGGCACTGGCTCTCGATGTTCTTTTCTTCCTCATCTACCGCTCTGTCGCCGTCTACTACCTTTTTTGCAAGAACGGCATCGCTGTCACGCAGTGCTGTGATGGCGGAAGCTATCGCCTCCTCTATCATTCCGCCCATACGGATAAGATCGTTATTCAGCTTGCCGAGCTTATGTTCAAATGTTTCTCTCATTTCTGTTTGCCCTTTCTAATATAATATCACACATAACGTATAAAATCAACCGAAACGTCCTGTGATATAATCTTCCGTTCTCTTATCAACAGGACGTGAGAACAGTTCTTCTGTCGGTGCGTACTCGACCATTTCTCCTACAAGGAAGAAAGCCGTGTAGTCCGAAATTCTCGTTGCCTGCTGCATATTGTGAGTTACAATAGCTACCGTGTACTTTTCCTTGAGCGTGTTCATAAGCTCCTCGATTTTAAGCGTTGATACAGGGTCAAGCGCCGATGTAGGTTCGTCCATAAGGATGACCTCAGGCTGAACGGCGATCGCTCTTGCGATACAGATCCTCTGCTGCTGACCGCCCGAAAGACTGAGCGCGGATTTATGAAGTCTGTCCTTTACCTCGTCAAAAACAGCCGCACCGATAAGGCTCTCCTCGACTATCCTGTCAAGCTTTGCCTTGCTCTTTATACCGTGTACTCTCGGTCCGTATGCTATGTTATCGTAAATGCTCATCGGGAAGGGGTTGGGCTTCTGGAACACCATTCCTATCCTGCGGCGCAGTACGTTTGTGTCAACACCGTCAGCGTAGATGTCCTCGCCGTCAAGCAGGAACTGACCTGTTATCTTACAATCCGGTATCAGATCGTTCATACGGTTAAGGCTTTTCAGATATGTGGATTTGCCGCAGCCCGAAGGACCGATGAAGGCGGTTATCTTATTTGTCTTTATATCAAGGTTTATGTCCTTGAGAGCGTGGTTTTCTCCGTAATACAGATTTACATTTCTTGTACAGAGCTTCACATCGCTCTGAGGTACGATTATATCTGACATTGTTTATCCTCTTTTCTTTTACGGCATTATACCGAGCGTTTCTTTCTTATTCTGTAAGCGACCAGCTTTGCGCATATATTGATTATAAGCACTGTTACAAGCAGTACAAGCGCTGTAGAGAATGCGTACTTCATTTCGGCACCGCCACGCTGTGCGTACTGGTAAAGCTGAACCGTGAGCGAGCCGCCCTGATTCATCACCTTGCCGAAAATATCGCCGAGCGAATTTATACCTACCTCAGCGGCAATACCTGCTGTGAAGATAAGTGCCGCAGACTCGCCTACTATTCTGCCTATGGACAGAATTACAGAGGTCAGTATACCGTCTATACAGCTTGGAAGAACAACGGTCCTTATAGTATGCCACTTAGGTGCGCCAAGTCCGACAGCACCCTCTCTGTAGCCCATAGGGACAGTCTTTATTGCCTCCTGCGTGGTACGGATTATGGTGGGCAGTACCATTATTGACAATGTCAGCGCACCTGTAAGCAGTGAGTAGTTTACCTTGAAGATATTGTAGAAGAACACACTGCCGAAAAGTCCGTATATGATAGAGGGGATGCCTGCAAGCGTTTCGGTAGTGAATTCGATAATTCTTGTAAGTCTGCCCTGCTTTGCGTATTCGGTAAGATATATTGCCGCACCTACACCGACAGGCGTTGCGATGATAAGCGTAATCACTACAAGATAAAGCGTATTGATTATATTGCCGAGTACGCCGTAGTTTTCATAAGGATATGAGAATGCAGGAGTTGTAAGGAAGTTAAGGCTCATTCCCTCTGTGCCTTTTACGGCTATGTATATGATCATACCGAGCGTCAGCGCAACGACTATGCCGGACGAAAGAAAAATCAGAGCCTTCAGCACTATGTCGCTTACTCTTCTGCGCTTTTTAGTAAGAGAATTTGTAACTGCTTTCGCCATGATCTATCACGCCTTTCCTGCGGCCTTTGCCGCTTTTTCCTTTTTGCCGCCCTTTTTGAGAATGCCGTTGAGTATCAGATTTATTATCATAATGAACACGAACAGCACAAGTCCTATCGCAAAGAGTGCCTCTCTGTGAAGTCCGCTTGAATACGGGAATTCGGCAACGATACCTGTTGTGAGGAATTTTACCGATGAGAACAGCTCAGGCATATTTGCGCTGTTGCCTGCGACAAGGATGATAGCCATTGCCTCACCTATCGCTCTGCCGACACCGAGAACGACACCGGAAGCAATACCCGACTTTGCGGCGGGGATAACTACCTTGAAGATAGTCTGTATCCTGGTTGCTCCCAGTCCGTAGCTTGCCTCTCTGTATTCGGAAGGAACGGCGGATATTGCGTTCTCCGAAATGTTTATAATGGTGGGGAGTATCATTATGGCAAGTACGATTATGGCACTTGCAAGGTTTGCACCGCCTGTGAACTGATGCTCGGGATCATTTGCGTAAATAATCTCCTCCAGTGCGTACATAAGCGGCTTTACCAGATTTGCACCGAGCAAACCGTATATAACCGACGGGATACCCGCAAGAAGCTCGACCGCAGGCTTTACTACGTTCTTCATAGCCTTAGGTGCAAGCTCGGACAGGAACACCGCTGTGAGAAGTCCTATCGGAACACCGATTACTATTGCGCCGAGAGTACCGAATACAGACGTGAGAATCAGCGGGAGGATACCGAACTGTTCTTTCTTTGCGTACCAAGTATCACCGAACAGGAAATCGGTCAAGCCGATTTTTCCTATGGCGGGAGCACCCGATATTATCATATAAATTGTTATCATCAGGACGCACGCTACCGCTGTAACTGCGCACACGGTAAATATGTACTTCATTACACGCTCTGTAACGTTTGTGAATCCCGATTTTTTACTTCTTATAGCAGATCTCTGCTTTCCGACTGAGCCTACCGCAACTGCTGCGCCGCTTGTCTTTTCCAAGTAAACCATCCTTTCAGGGCATACATACTTATACAGCAAATTCCGGTAACGGATTGCTACCGGAAAAGTGCTTACTGTACAGGAATTATCGACTTGTTTTTACTTTACGGGAACTGCACCCTGTGCAAGTACGAGTGCCTGACCTTCTTCTGAGAGAATGAAGTCAAGGTAAGCCTTAACGAGCTTGTTATCGGAACCCTTGAGTGTTGCGCAGATGAAGGGTCTCTGTACCTCGTAAGCGCCGCTCTTTACGTTTTCTTCTGTAGCTTCAACGCCGCCGATCTTAAGTGCCTTTACTGTTTCGTCAACGTTTGCAAGTGAAGCGTAGCCGATTGCACCGTCTGTGGTTGCAACTGCGTTGATAACCGAACCTGTAGACTCAAGCTCCTGTGCGTACTTGGGTTCCTTGTCGCCCATTACGATAGACTCGAAACCGTCTCTTGTACCTGAACCGTCCTCACGGCCGATAACTACGATAGACTTGTCATCGCCGCCAAGCTCCTTCCAGTTTGTGATCTCACCGGAATATACCTTTGCAAGATCCCGGAGTGTGATGTCTTCGAGCTTGTTTGTGGGGTTTACTACGAGAGCGATACCGTCAAGTCCTACTACTGTAGCGTCGAGCTTTTCTGCTTCTTCGTCCTTGAGCTTTCTTGATGAGTTACCGATGTCGCACTTGCCCTCTGAGGCTTCCTGGATACCTGTACCTGAACCTGTGAGGTTTAAGTTAACTGTTACGCCCTTGTTCTTTTCCATAAATGCGCCGTTAACAGCCTTGATAACCTTTTCCATTGATGTTGAGCCGTTCATTGACAGTGTGCCGCTGAGTTCTTCTGCAGCTGCAGATGATGCTTCGCTTGCAGATGTGCCTGCTGCAGATGAATCTGTGCCTGCTACACTGCTTGTTGCGGTTTCTGAACAGCCTGTTGCTGTAGCAACTATTGCTACGCCTGCGATAAGTGATATTAACTTCTTGTTCATGTTGTTTCCTTTCTTAAGGGTGATACCCCTCGGAGTTTTCCTGATACTCCATAATGTTTATGTACATTTTTTATCTGTCGTTCGGTTTTCCTCCCGACTACATTTCATATTATAGTCACAACGGGCTTTACATAAAAGCAAGGAATGGTATAAAGTCGGTAAAGTTTTTGTAAAGGCGTATATTCCGCATAGCAAAGCCAAACTATACACCGATTTTACATTAAAACCATGCGACTTTACATTCGATTTTTAACGCTTTACAGTTTTCAGCCGTCACTCCGAATAGCTTTATATCTTGATTTGACGGTTAATTTATGGTAGAATAATATCAAAAGTCACACGAAAGAAGGTATAATATGCCACACTCATCGGGCGGAGGCTCTCACGGGGGCGGAAGCCACCACTCCTCATCGCACAGTTCGTCACACCGTTCATCATCGGGAGGCGGCTCAAGCAGAACAAGGACCAGCCGCACATATTTCCCCGGTGCAAGAAGATTCGTCTATTACAGAAACGGCGTTCCGAACTATGTCTACTCGGATACCGACCTTTCAAAAGGTCCGAGCAAGCTGAGATTTTTAATGCTCATATTCTATGTACCGTTTGTTCTGGCGGCGTTCTTGATGATATTCACGTCTTTCGGCGTACCCGAAAAGCTGAAGGTAGATTATAACTCGCAGATAGTCATACAGGACGACGCTGACGTACTCGGAGATACAACAAAGCTCAGTGACGCACTTGAGGATTTCTTCAACACAACGGGCATTTCTCCTGCGGTAATGACTGTGTACAACTCCGACTGGGAGGATAACTATACCGACCTTGAGAAGTACGCTTATGAGCTTTATGTAAACCGTTTCTATGACGAAAAGCACTGGCTGATAGTGTATTCTCAGCCGAAAGATCCCGACGACGAATTCAACAACTGGTACTGGGAGGGTATGCAGGGCGATGATACAGACAGTATCATTACTTCATCCGTAGCATACGATTTTACAAACGATCTGCACAAGAGGCTGCTTGTCGAGGGAACAAAGGTAAATGACGCTATCACCGACAGCTTCAACGCACTTACTCCTACCGTAATGAAGTTCAGATTTGAGGGCGAAACCTTCGGAATAGGAATCTTTATGCTCCTGTTCGTCGGCTTTCACGCATTCTTTATGGTATTCTTCCGACCTAACGCAAATAAATACAAGGGTGCAAAGGAAGTACCTCTTGACGGCTACTATGCTCCTCCTCAGCAGACTGCACCGCAGCCGCAATCTGTCGTAATGAAACAATCCTCCTGCGAATACTGCGGAGGCGTCTATACCGTAGGCAGCTGCAATGCCTGCCCTCACTGCGGCGCACCTATTCAGCCGCAGGATTACACTGTTCCCGTACATAACAGCACGAGTACAGCAAGCACAACAGATACAACAAACACAAACACGCATTAACAATCATTGAGGTATAATATGAACGGCTCAAGGATAACCGATTCACCTATAAGCGCTGTACTGCTTATAATCGGCTCGGTCATAGCGGTTATGGCGCTTGTCTGTGTCATCATTCAGCTTTACAAAAATCATATTTCAGAAAGAAGTATGCGCCGTGAAATTTTCGGCACAGATAAGCCTGCCAAGCATAAAAGTGTGCCGAAAAAATTAAAGGCTCTCGAAGAACGTTTTCGGGAGCTTGATATTCCGCCGGTTTATTCGTTCACGGGTAATTGCTGCTGCGAACATTTCACGATAACGGCGAAGCGTGAATTTATATTTTATGTATGCTGTCACACAGTTGGCGGCGAAACACTTGACAAAAAGCTGTTTTTAAATTCCGAAAAAGCAAGGCGGTACATTTTCCGTGAGGTTATGGATATAGTTCTGAACAGCTACGGCGAAGAAGGGTATTCGGTATACGCTTCAAAGCTCACCGCCGAAGAAAAAGCAATGCTCGGTATATAATTCTCAGGATTCAAGCCGGATATAAACGCAAAAATCCCCTCCGCTTTTGCGGAGGGGATAGTTTTATGCTTTGTCTGTAAGTCAAACACTGCTGTGCTTCTTAACGTAGTCTACAACCTCGTCAACAGTTGTGAATGCCATGCTTACGCAGGTATCAGCGCAACCGTAGTAGATAGCGATTCTGCCTGTATCAGCGTCGCAGAGTGCTGCGCAGGGGAATGTAACGTTCTGAACGTCGCCTACGCACTCATAATACTCTCTGGGGTTGAGAAGGTACTCAGCGCAACGATACTTAACCTTCCAGGGCTTGTCGATGTCGAGGATAGCGGCTGAGAAGCTGTATACATAGCCGTTGCAGCTCTGGAGAACGCCATGGTAGAATACCAGCCAGCCTTCGCTTGTTTCTATCGGGATAGGACCTGCACCGATCTTGAGTGATTCCCAGCCCTTCATAGGAGCCATAACGTGTCTGTGCTCGCCCCAGTACTTCATGTCAGGCGACTGAGAAATGTACATATCGCCGAAAGGAGTATGACCGGAGTCGGAAGGACGGCTGAACATAACGTACTTGCCATTGATCTTGCGGGGGAAGAGAACGCCGTTTCTGTTGAAGGGGAGGAATGCGTTTTCACACTGGTGGAATTCCTTGAAATCCTTTGTCCAGCCCACACCGATAGTAGGCTTCCAGCCGTAAGCGTTGCACCATGTGATCCAGAAGCGGTCGTCGATCCATACGCATCTGGGGTCGTAGCCGTACTGCCAGGGGTTAGCTTCAGCGGTTTCGGGGTCGTCGTTTATCCATTCAACCTTAGCGGGGTTGATGTCCCAGTGAATTCCGTCCTTGGAGAAACCTGCGTGGATAGCCATGTTTCTTTCCTTATCGTCAACGCGGAAAACGCCTGCGAACTTATAGTTGCCTACTTCATAGGGAACAACAGCGCTGTTGAAGATAGAGTTGCTTGTGGGGAGAAGGTCGCGGGGGATAACGGGGTTAGCGTCATAGCGCCAGATTACGTCCTTGCAGCCTTCGGGGCGGTCCATCCACGGAATGTTCGGGAGAGACGGCTGATTAAAAATCTTAACGTTCATTTTTTACCTCACTTCCGGCTGCGGCATTGCGTCAGCCTTAATATTACAGTTTTATTATATAAGATATTTTCGCCGCTGTCAATATCGCATTTGTCACAAATATAAAATCTTTTTTAGTTAAATATGCACAATCTATTAGCTTAATTTAAGTAAATGAAAGCGCAAGCGTTTTCGTGCAATAAATGGCATTTTAGCGCCGTTTAAAAAATACTGGTAACAATACTGTAACCTTTTTGCCTGAAATAATACGAAATAGACAAAATTATATCCATATTTTTGTAAGAACGCACTATTGAGATATAACTTTTCGTATGATATAATATAGTTATATACTTATGCGCATCAATAACGCGGGACACGCCGCCGGAACAGCGGGGTTTCGTGTAAAATGAATGGAGGGTGTTCATGGCATATTACTCATTCGTTGCGACCGATGCTAACGGCTCTAAGATAAAGGGCAAGGAGTATGCGGAAGACTATCTCGATCTCACGTCAAAATTGAGGGAAAAGGGTCTTTTCTGTACTCAGTACACCGAAATCGAAGAGAAGCAGCAGGACGCAAAGTTCAAATTCAAAACGGCGGATCTGGCATTTATGTGCCGCCAGCTGGCTTCAATGTTGAAAGCCGGTATAAGCCTTGTAAAGTGCTTACATATCCTTTACTCGCAGGAAGAGAACAAGAAAGCGAAAGCCGTTCTCCTCGAGATCTACGAAGACGTTCAGAAGGGCCGCTCTTTCTCGGAAGCTATCCAGGCGCGTCCCGGCGTTTTCCCGAACCTCTTCGTGAGTATGGTTGCCGCAGGTGAAGCTTCAGGTAACCTCGACTCTATCATGCAGAGAGTTGCGGATCACTATTTGTCACAGAACAAGACGAATAATAAGGTAAAGAACGCTATGACATATCCTATCGTTCTGCTTGTGCTCCTTGTTATTATCTTCTTCGCACTCATGACGTTTATTCTTCCTATGTTCCGCGATCTTGCGGGCGACGATATTCCGCCTCTTTCCGCGGCGTTGTTCGCAATAAGCGACTTTATGAAAGAACAATGGTGGGTTCTCCTTATTATTGCGGTCGTACTCATTTTCGTAATAAGAGTATGTCTGAAAAACAAGACTATACGCCTGAAATTCGACGAAATTCTTACGAAGGTTCCGAAGATAGGAAAGCTCATGTGTACGATCTACACTTCGCGTTTTGCGAGAACAATGTCAAACCTGTTCGCGTCAGGTCTTCAGATGGTCGACTGTATCGAAAAGTCGGTCGACACCCTCGGAAATATGTACATTCAGAAAGTTTTCCATGAGCAGGTAGTTGAAGACGTAAAACACGGCGAACCGCTTTCAAACGCCATTGCAAAAACAGGTATCTTCCCCGGAATTTTTACATCTATTATAATGGTAGGTGAAGAGTCCGGTGCGCTTGATGAAATTCTTTCAAAATCCGCCGACTATTACGAAGACGAAGCGGATACCGCGCTCCAGAAGCTCGTTGGTATGATGGAGCCTGTAATGATCATCTTCATGGGTCTTATGGTAGGTATGATCCTTGCCGGTATCTTCCCGATTCTCTACGGCGGTATGTCGAACATGGGCAACAGTTAATGAAATTAAACAGAGAGGTGCACTAAATGCTATCAATTGATATCACTGACAAGCAGATAAAGCTTGTACGAGGAACATTAAGCGGCGCAAAGATCCGCGTTGTCGATACCGAAACGAGAGATCTTACCGCAGGCTGCGTAAGCAACGGCTACATTACCGATATTCCTATGGTTGCCGGCGAAATTACCGATATTATCGCTACCAAGAATATCAAGGATAAGGACGCGATCGTCTGCATCAACTCCGGTTCTATCCTTTATAAAGACCTTGTTATCCCGAAGCCGAAAAAGATCTCGAATTCGGCGGCTATCGAATCCATGATACTCAACACAATGGGTATCACAAAGGAATATAATATTTCATATTCTATTATCGGCGAAGAAAAGGGCGAGGACGAATCTGAAATGATTCGTCTGCTCGCAACAGCCTGCCCTCAGAGAATGGTTGACGGATATATCCGCCTGTTTACTCAGCTCGGTCTGAACTTAAAGCAGATAAATATTTCCAACAACTGTATCTCCCGTCTTATCCTTAACACCGCTAAGCTCGAGGTCTCGATGCCCCTCATGCTTGTACAGGTAGATAACGACTTCGTAAATATCAACCTTTATGAGGACAATCAGGTTACGCTTAACCGCTACGTTCGTATCGACCCGTACGACTACAACAACGATGACGATTATGTAAATCAGGCGGTTTACGACAACGTGTTCCGTACCGTACAGTTCATTCAGCAGAGAAAAGGCTCAAAGCCGCTGAAGGAGATCATGTTCTACGGTCATGTTAAGGACTTTATCTCGCTTTCCAACGCGGTCTCGTCCTTTAATGTTCCCGCTCATATCCTCAGTATTCCGAATAATATCGTTGCTTTCTGCGATTTCGACTTCGCGGAATATGCGAACGCTCTCGGCGCATTCTTCAAGATTCGTAAGGATCTCGACCATGTAAACCTGCTCGATTCTTCCGCAGTTAAGGAAAAAGCCGGCGTAAGCAAGTTCGTTGTTCTTATTGCAGTTCTTGCGGTTGCTGCGATCGGCGTAAGCGGCGCAGGAGTTTTCCTCTGCAACAGCATTGCAAGCGGTATCCAGAAGCAGGCTGACGAGATTGACACTCGTATTCACAGCCCCGAAATGGACGCAAGACTTGCGGCTCTCAACAACAAGATTACTATATTTGACAATATCAACCTTTATAAATCCAACCTCCAGATCGCTCAGAAGCTCTTTGAGTATATGCCCAGAGGAACAACCGACGTACGTGCAAAGCTCCTCGAAGCAATGGAAGGACTCGGCGACGACGGAAAGACTTGCCTTATTGATGACATCGAAATAAAGGATTATGACGTTGACGTTACCGTAAGATGCTACTCTCAGGATATTCCTACGAAGTATGTAAGAAGCCTCATTGAACAGGGTTACTTTGAAAACATCACATTCGCAGGTTTCCAGAGCGAGGATCTGGAGAAAGACAAAGAAACAAATGTCACCGAGGCAAAGGGCGACCAGGCTATTTCCTTTGCGCTCAGCATGAGAATCAAGGGAGGTAACGACGTTGAACTTAACTAAGATTGAAAAGATCATAATTGCCATTCTGGTTGTCGGCGGTATACTTGCGGCAGGAATTTTCATGTTCGTAAAGCCCGCGTACGACGAAATCGACAAGGCAAACAAATCGCTCAAGAATATGCAGCAGCAGGAAGACGACATCAACGCAAAGCTTGCTCGCGAATCCACAATAGATAGCGAAATCAAGGAAGCAAAGAAGGGCGCGGAAACGCTTGAAGGCGGCTTCTACCCCGACCTTACAACTTATGAAGCGGTCGAAGTTGCGCTCGAATACCTTAAGGAGTGCAACCTTACCATTGAATCTATCGAAGCAACACCTCTTACCACAACAGAGCTTAGTCTTGAATATTTTGTTGAAGAGCCTGTGCTTTACGACCTTAAGAGCTTCTCCCAGTCCGCAAGAGGAACAGACGAAGAAGCGCTTCTCGAGGGTCAGTTCAAGGACGGCAGCAAGATTTATACGATCACTGTGACTGATGTAAATGATATTCAGATCGCAGATGCGGACGGAAACATTGTTGAAGCCAAAAAGTATACCGATACAATGAAGGACGCATATAAGGAAGCGCTTTGCCGCTTTGCCGCAAGCTCCAAGGTGTTCCAGACGGTCGGCGTGACCGAGGTCGGCTTTGAAATCACAGGCAAGTATCAGGACTATCTTAAGTTCGTTGATTATCTGTTCGACCAGGAACGCGCTACATACATGAACGAAACAACTATCCCGATGACGATAACTATAACCGGCAATTCTGACGCGGTCTATGTTGATGAAGCGGGAAATATGGTAACAGGCGATAAGGCAAAGGGCGAAGCGATCTGTAAAGACGATACCGTTGTAACGGTAGGCTGCAAAGTCAAGTTCATGAGCGTTGAGCAGATGGAAGAGCTTGAAACTATCAAGGCAGGTCAGGCTGATATCGTTGTAAATCAGTAACAGAGGCAAATCGCAGGCGCCGAAGCAAAATTCGGCGTTTGCGCAGACTTTGAAAGGAGGATATTTCCCATGATAAAGCGTATCGGAAAGCTTAAACAGAAAAAGGGCGCTGTTCTCTTCGTGGTAATCGCTATCATGACGCTGCTTATCGCAATGGCTTCGACGGCATATTACACAGCAAGAGGCGCGCACAACACTGTTGTCAGCAACTACAACTACTCGCAGCTCTATATGTCTGCGATTTCCGTTGCGGATATGGTATCTGAGGCGGTCATCAACGACGCGGCGATAAACGCTACGGGAGCAAACAACTATGCTCCGCTTAAAGAGGCTGTTAAAAATCTTAATACTCCCGGAACGAGCATCATGGCTCATTCCAGCAATATCGCAAATTCCACAGCTACAAATGAGCAGATAATTGATGAGCTTGCAAACAGCGGCACATCGGTCATCAATGGAGCAGTTGACGGTATTGTTGTAAAGATCGAACTTCCCGCAGACGGAAAGTCTTACAGAGGTTGTACTGCCGGAACGGATATGAGCGGCAATCCTGTAAATTATTTCTATTATGACTTCACTTATATTTTCACGACGACGGCTTTCTATAACGGAAACAGCGTTACTGTTGAAGATTATCTTACGACCGTAAAGGTAATGAAGTCGGAAGGCAATGCAGGCAATAACGGAATACCCGGACAGCCCGGACAGCCCGGCGAACCCGGAAATACAAACGTTAACTTTTCAACATTCTTCACGGCTACAGGTCAGGATATCGGCGCAGAAGGCTATAAGCCGGCAACCCGTAACGTTATGATCAATGCCGATGAAATTACTGACGACGCATTCTTTGAGAATGAATACACATTCTTCAACGACGGCAGACCGAACCGTTTCAAGGGCGGAATTACCGCTTCGGGTTCTGTTTTCCTTAACAAGTTTGAATGCAGCGGTATTGCGGACAAAGACGATAACGACTGGTATATCGGTAAGGATCTCGTTCTCGGCAACAATAATGCAAACAATCTCAATTTAGGCAACCAGAACAACCTTTATGTAGGTCGCGACCTTGTTCTTGCCTGCAATGCTAATGTTACAGCGGGCGACATCTATGTAGAGGGCGACATCTATATAATGGGTCAGGTAAATATAACGGGAAATCTCCATGTTTCCGGAAATGTTTACTATGTAATGCCTGAGGGAACAATGGGTTCTGACGAGCATCTTGACCCTATTTCCTATGCGAACCAGTACAATAACCAGAATATCACAAGAAACGATTACAACGTTATCAACAACGGTTGGAGTGTTTCGGGAACCCTTGACATAAACGGAAATGTTGTTGTACCGGACGGTTATAACAGCGCAAGAATCACTGCAGGCGGTCAGACAAACAATGTTACTTCCGGTTCAGCAAGCACAGGTTCCAACAATATCGGAACATATAACCCCGCAAATACCAATGTAACCGTTACGAACCGCGTTGCAAATGATGCTAGTGATACATTTGAAACAACGTCTTCAACAATGTCGGTAACCGACGCTATTGCGACAAAAACAGGCACAAAGACCAATTACGCAAGCTATACGGGTACGCAGGCTGCGTATGACAACAAGGTAAAGATCGACTTCTCCGAGCTTCAGGAATTAAAGGACAACGACGGTAAGATCACAGGCTATGAAACAACGGTCGAAGTTACCGACAGCACCGGAAACACCTATACCGTAACTATCAGCAAGGGTCCCGGACCGGGCGACGATGTAACGGTAAGTATCCCATACATTTCTGAGGGCGTATTTATCGATATTGACGCAGAGGGAATGTTCGGAAACGGCTCGCCTGTTGACTCAAACGCGAATATCCGCTACGAAGTTGAGGGCGGTCCGAGCGCAAGCTCAGACGCAATGAACGTTATACTTGCTCCGAATATCACTAACAGCAATGACGGCAAGCCCTCATTCTCATGGAGAGGCGATGCTTATAACAATGGCAGCGGCTGGACGGATGTTGCGGTTACCGGCGATGGCAATGTAGTATTTGAGATGGCGAACTATCGTACTGACAGCAACGGAAATCCCATATTGAACGGTGGAGAGCTTGACTATACTCCTTACAATCCCAATAATTATGACACAATAGGCACAACAAGATATGTTGCGTCCCAGAAAGAAGTTGTAGGCACCGAAAATCAGGTAAACTATATCAACAATCAGGAAACCAACAACCTTTCCGGTATGATGCAGAGCGGAACTTCGATTCCTAAGGACGAATATCAGAACCGTATCATGCTTGTATCAAACTCCAGAGCTGATAGAGCTATAGACGCAAACCGTCAGAACAACACATTCTGTGGATATATCTATGCACCTAACGGAGAATATTATATCAGCGAGGGAACTAACTCAAATATGTCGCCTGTATTTGGCGGTATGATCGTATCGACCTATAACGCTTCAAAGGCAACAATGACCTATGCAGAACCTAAGCCGTCTTCAATCAAGAATATGCTTGGCTCTCTTGTAGGTTATACCTCCGGCGGTTCGGGCGGAACACCCGGAACACCGCCTATTCCGGACATTCCTCCGACGCCTCCGACTCCTCCCGCAAATGAACCTACCGACTTTGTGGGTGACGATGAAAAGCAGGGTCTTAACTGGCAGTATATAGGAAGCAATTATCTCGGCTAAAGGCGGTTAGCCCCCCTCGGGGGGCTGATCTTTCCGGAGAAAGGAAGAAGAATATGAAAAAACGAATGCTCCTGTTCCGGCGCAAGGGCTTTACTCTCATAGAGTGTCTTATTGCCATTGCGGTGTTCGGTGCCATGGTAATGATTGTTTTCATGATACTGACTCACGCGAGAACACAGACCGTAGAAGCTAACAAATCCGAAGAGGATCTCTCAAACCTCATAGGAAACGTTATGGGCGACGAAACCTACAAAAGATACAATAAAGACCACCATGAAACAAACGGCGAAGATGTTCTGAGCCTTGTTGTTGACGGTTCAGCAACGAATTTCACAATTTCGTATAATGTTGTTGACGGTAATAAAAACTTTGTAAAGTGCCCGAATGCTGCCTGCGGTCATTATGCAAACAATACCGATTTTATGCTTGAGCCGGACGCTGGCGGAACATTTAAGGCTGTTTCAAAGGCGGACTTTGACCAGAGCAAAGGGTATGTCTGCCCGAAATGTGAAACAGTGTTTTATGATACGCTCCTTTGTGAGGATTGCGAAGCGACAGCTGATCATAATGATACTACAATGTTCACTTATCTCCCCACAACGGGCGGATTTATCTGCAACTCCTGCGGCGGTACGGCAGTTCGTCATACAAGTTACAGCAACGGCACAGCGACAGGCGATGCTTCAATGTCTGTAAGCGGCATGGTTCCGAATGCTATACGATATGGAAAGGTTGATCCGATTTCCGTTACAAAGAATGGAGTAACGGTCGAAAGAAAAATCGAAGAGCTTTTCAAGTACAATAACAGCGCAACGGGCGGCGGACAGATATCTTTTTCATTAAGATATGACGCTGCGGCAAACAGCTCGCTCCCCGGAACGTACACGCTCTCTATCCAGAGTTGGGGTGCGCCTCCGGCTGACGCGGTTAGCGACGATGGCTATTATGAAATGATTGTTGAGCTTCCTCCACACTATGCTGTAAAGAACTTCACAAAGGTAAACGGCAATGCGGTGCTTTCCGAGCTTAAAAACGGCGACTCAACCAATGAAAAGTGCCGAATTCGTCTGAGAACAAATTCGGGCGGCGAGTCGAAGTTCACATTCCAGCTTGTGAACTATAAGAGCGGCTTCTCATTTGAATATGACTATAACAGCTCTAATACAAGCGAATGTGGTCTTGCGGGATACTGGTTTGGCTTAAATCCTTCGGTTACGCCGGATGATGCAGGCTATGTAAAGACATCGACAGTCAGCAAGACTGTTGACTGCCTTGTAAATCCTTAAGGAGGCGCTGCGATGAAAAAACTTATGAAGCTGCGCAATAAAAAAGGTTTTACTTTAGTAGAACTTATTATAGTTATTGCGATCATTGCGATTCTCCTTGCCTGTGTTGCGGCTTTTGCCGGACCTGTTCAGAAGATAGTGAAATCTTCGGCAGCGAGCGCTGACGCTTTGCAGGTGAACAAGATAATCGGCGATTATATCGAAAACCGCCTTGCTTATGCAAGCTATATCGACGTTCATGTCGGAAAAAACGTGAACTCGCTTCAGGGCGATTTAAGCGTTGTCGGAGGTTCGACAGGTTTTACGGCTGTTCAAAACAAACTCAACTGCACGGATCCCCAAGTCAGCGGTAATAACTCCAACGGCAAGGCGAAAGGCGGAATGCTTATTTTCCATTATGAGGAGAATACCGAAGAGCCTTTTAAGTCCACATATAAGCTGTATGATATCCCGATAGGAACGACCGGCTCGTACAATTCGACCGCTTTTACGGGAACAGATCTTAAAGGCGCTGTTTTTGCGGACGGATTTTACCTGAACAACAGCCAGCTTATCATTCTTCCCGAACTGAACGTTGTTCCGAACAGAACAAGAAACACGCTTCTTATGCGGCTCGATATTTTTTCGTATAATTTCGATACGGAATATTACGATGAAACCGCGCCGGACGCAGATAATATCTACATAAAGAGCGGCACGCTTTCAGACTATTATCTTAATTACTACGCCAATGAATTAGCTACTCCCGGAACAGGCAGAGCGATGGCGGAAGCGAATGTTCTCGGTCCGCTCAACGTAAAGAAAACGGGCACTCCCGAGGGCGTAGCTTTCCAGCTCCGCAATCTTAATCAGCAGAATAAGATCGAAGTTGATGAAACGACGGGAGCTGTTAAATCCTATAACTGGGAATCTCACAACGGCTTCGCCGCAGGCTCCGACGTAATTATCTTCTATTATATCCCGCACTTTGGAAGTTAAGAAAAACGCAAAAGCCCGGCAGGAAATCCTGTCGGGCGGCAGCGTCAGACACACAGTTCATGTGTGCCTGACGGTGCTTCTTCTCTATTAAAACAGTCCGAGGTACCAGTTGATTATCTGCTTTCCGAAAAGGAAGCCGACCGCGATACCGACGGAAAGATATGGACCGAATACGACCTGCTTCTTGCAGGAAGTCGATTTGATACCGCTTTCATCAGCGACTATCGAAATGCCGTATTTATCGGCTTCGGACAGCTCCTCGTCAAGGCGTGCGTTCAGCGCGTCAATGTCCGGTGCTTTCGTCCAGAGCTTTTCGTCTATGCAGTTCTTTTCGACGTCGGATTTTCCCTTAAACATACTTCCGTAGATCACATCGCTTTTACCCGAAACGACCGTACAGCCGTTTTCTCTCTGCTGTTCGTACCATTCTGCGGCGATTTTAGCGAGTTTTTCGCTGAATTCCTTTTTCGCTCCCTTAGGAACGCACATTAGCTGAATTCCTCCGCCGAGCGCTCCGAGGCAAATTCCGACAGCCGCCGCAGGAACGATATTCCAGCCGAGCAGAAGTCCCGCCGCAGCCATAAGCTGGACATCTCCGCCGCCCATAGCGCCGAAAAGCGCAAGCAGTGCGAACGGAACAGCAATGATAACGGCGCCGATAAGGTGGTCGGTCCACGGAACCTGAGGGAAAACGAATATCGAAATTATTCCCAAAACTGCTATAATAAGGCTGCAAAGATACGGGATTTGCATATGGTCAATGTCAATTCCGCTCAGAACTATCAGCACGGGGATAAGCACGATTGCAAACAGCATTTCGGCGCTCAGCCCCAGTACGCATATACACAGCACATACATAAGCGCGGTCGTAAGCTCGACTATCCAGTAGCGTGGTGAGATTTTTGCCTTACAGAAGCGGCATCTGCCACGTAAAAATATGTAGCTGAAAATAGGAATAAGGTCGATATTTTTCAGCTGCTTTCCGCACGTCCAACAATGGCTGCGCGAGGTGATTATCGACTGCTTGAGCGGAGTGCGCAGGATAACCACGTTTAAGAAGCTCCCGATAACCGCTCCGAATATGAACGCCATGGCGATAAACACGACGGTGTACTGAACGGGAAGCTCAAAAATACTTATCATAAAAAATCCTTTCCCTGAACGCTTTTCGGTTCAGCCTGTTTTTTATTATTTTAGCATATTTTCTCGGTAATATCAACTGTTTTTTCGGTTGTATCACATATATCATCAGATATTTTAATATATGGAGGTCTACGCATGAATAACGTACCAATAGGTCAAATTCTTCTTGAAAACGGTTACATCACCAAGCAGCACCTTGAGGATGCACTCGTAAAGCAGAAGGAGAGCGGCAAGAAGCTCGGCGACACCCTGCTTGAAATGGGCTATGTTTCCGAAACGCAGCTTGCCCAGGCGCTTTCTCAGAGATTAAAGGTTCCTTTTATCGACCTTACAACGACAAAGATCGAAGCCGAGGCCGTCAAGAAGATACCAGAGGCTGTTGCAAAGAAAAATACGGTTATTGCATTCAAAATCAATAACGGCAGACTTTACGTTGCAACCAACGACCCTGTAAACTTCTATATTTTTGAAGAACTGAAGATCCAGACGGGTATGGAAATCCATGCCATGCTCGCAACAAAGTCGTCTATACTTGAAGCTATCGGAAAGGTTTATTCCGCGAATACCGTTTCTAACGTTATGAACGATATTGATAAGGAATATGACGCTAACGAAGCGCTCATGCAGGAGCAGGAGGACGATTCCGAAGAACGTATCGATAACGCGCCGGTAGTTAAGCTCGTAAACACGATCATCGAGACAGCGTACCGCGAGAGAGCTTCCGATATTCATATCGAGCCGTTTAAGGACAGAACCAGAATCCGTTATCGTATCGACGGCGAGTGCGTGGAGCAAATGGCGGTAAAGCCCGCGGTACATAATTCCCTTATCACGCGTATAAAAATCCTTGGCGGTATGAATATCGCCGAAAAGCGTATCCCGCTCGACGGACGTTCCAGCGCCGTTATCGACGGAGTAAACCAGGACCTTCGTATTTCGACGCTTCCTACCGTTTACGGCGAAAAGTGCGTTATCCGTCTTCTTGCGACGGGCGATGAAAAGGCAAGAAAGATAACCGACCTCGGTATGACCGACTATAACTACGAAATGTTCAAGCAGATCATTCGCTGCCCGCATGGAGTTATGCTTGTAACGGGACCTACGGGTTCAGGTAAATCTACGACGCTTTACGCTACGCTCGGCGAGCTTTCAAAGCCGAATGTAAATATAGTAACGGCGGAAGACCCGGTCGAAAAGAAAATCGACGGCGTAAACCAGTGTCAGATGAACGAAAAGGCAGGTATGACCTTTGCTGCTGCGCTTCGTTCTATACTCCGTCAGGACCCGGATATCGTAATGGTCGGAGAAATCCGTGACGGCGAGACTGCCGATATTGCTATCCGTGCCGCTATCACGGGACACCTTGTACTTTCAACACTTCATACAAACGACGCGGCTTCGACGATTCTGCGTCTTGTAGATATGGGCGTTGCACCTTACATGGTTGCTTCTTCTCTCGTCGGCGTTATCGCACAGCGACTTGTTAAGCTGCTCTGTCCCGACTGCCGTGAGGAAATTACGCTTACTGATCCCGCCGACCTGCGCCTCGTAGGAAAGACCGAGCCGGTAAAAATTTATCAGCATCACATTGGCGGCTGCCGCACCTGTCACCACACGGGATATAAGGGAAGAACCGCTATTCACGAAATTATCGTTTCCTCCAATGATATAAAGGAGCTTATCTCCAGAAACGCTACTGCCGAGGAAATCTGCAATCAGGCAAAAAAGAACGGAACAAGACTGCTGCGTGACAACGTTACCGACATGGTTCTCGCCGGAGATACGACGATGGACGAGTTGGTAAAGGCAACATACACAGTTTAATAAGGAGAGTAAAAAGCTATGACTACCATTGATATAAACGAAATACTTGACGAAGCGCGTGCAATGGGCGCATCCGACCTTCATTTTACCGCAGGTCTTCCGCCTATCGTAAGACTTCACGGCAATATCAGAAAAATGTCTGGATATCCCGACTGCACCGAGCCGATAATTGTAAATGTAATCAACCAGATCACCTCGATAAAGCACAAGCAGACCATTCAGAAAGGTCTTGACGCCGACTTTTCGTATGTATCGGCTTCGGGTCACAGACACCGTGTCAACGTATACCGCCAGAGAGGTTATCACGCGGTAGCTCTCCGTCTTTTAAGAAACGACATTCCTACGCTCAAGGATCTGTTTCTTCCCTCGATTCTCGGCGATTTCGCGATGAAGCCCAGAGGGCTCGTGCTTGTAACGGGGCCTACAGGTTCGGGTAAATCGACGACCCTCGCGGCGATGATAGACCACATTAACCGCCAGAAAAACTGCCACATAATCACTATCGAGGATCCTATCGAATATCTGCACAACCACAAGCAGTCCATGGTAAACCAGCGTGAGATCGGCGTCGATGTTGACAGCTTCGCGGGCGCTCTCCGTGCCGCTCTTCGTGAAGACCCTGACGTTATCCTCGTAGGTGAAATGCGTGACTTTGAAACTATCAACGCGGCTGTAACGGCGGCTGAAACGGGACACCTCGTACTTTCAACGCTTCATACGACGGGCGCGGCGGAAACTCTCGACCGTATCATAGACGTTTACCCGCCTCATTCACAGGGTCAGATCCGTTCACAGCTTGCAAACTCTATGGTCGGCGTAGTTTCGCAGACACTTTGCGCGACCGCAGACGGCAAGGGACGTGTTGCGGCGCTTGAAATAATGGCTGCGACCGACGCTATCAGCGCGAACATTCGTGAGGGTAAGATATTCCAGATCCCGAGCGCTATTGCGACCGGTAAGAAAGACGGAATGTTCTCTCTCGACCAGGATCTCGCGCGTCTTGTACGCAACGGTAAGATCACCGACGAGCTTGCGAGAACGAAGTGCCAGGATCCGGCGGAATACAAGAGATTCCTTACGCTTGGCTAAAAATAAAATGGATAAAAAGACCGCCTTGGAGAAAGTCCGAGGCGGTTTTTGGGTTGTGTGGATTTTTATGTGCAATTTGCGGGGAAATAACAAGCCGCGGCGTTTTGCGGGGAAATTTTGGTTTTGTGGCATGGAGAAAGCCGCGGCGCCCGCCGACGAGGGGGCGAGAACGGGGAATGAGGGGAGAAGCGCGAGCCCCTTCAGGAGGCGGGTGCAAGACCCGCGCAGCAGTACAGATTCGCAGGCAGGCGGCTTTTGGTATGCCGTCATATTTCCCGCCTCAATTAACGCCGCAGTACGGAGAAAGTGCAGCATCTCCACGCAGCGCACGCGCGCGAGCTGCGGCGGATATAATGCTGTTCGACAT
>USOZ01000008.1 GCA_900556525.1 uncultured Oscillospiraceae bacterium
ATGTATCCTATGAGATCCCTTTTGGTGAAAAACGGATCTGCTATTCGCCCAAGGTATTTTACGGAAGCCGCCATTATCTGTATGCACGGCTGGCAAGAGAGGATGAGATAGCGGCTTACCGAAATCTGGCGCTTAATGTGTGCGACCAGCACGGAGATACAGGATGCTTCCCTCATGCTTACGCTAATGTGGAGACAAGAGGTGAGTCTGTCTTTGCAGCGCGCAATGCCATTGACGGGGTCTGTGAGAACCGCTCCCATGGAGAGTGGCCCTATGAGTCCTGGGGGATCAATATGCAGGATGATGCGGAGATGACAGTGGATTTTGGAAGGGAAGTGGAAGCAGATAAGGTGGTGCTTTATACCCGCTCCGATTTTCCCCATGATAATTGGTGGAAGCAGGTAAAGCTCAGTTTTTCAGATGGAACGGAGATCATCTGGGAGCTTCATAAGAGCAGCCTTCCCCATGAGCTTGCCTTTGAAAAAAAGCGGATCACCTGGGTGCGTCTCAGTGATCTGATCAAGGCAGACGATCCTTCACCGTTTCCGGCCCTTAGCCAGATAGAAGTATATGGACGCTGCACCTGTTAAAGCTTCTCCGAAATGATTATGCATTGAACTGGGCATATTTCTTCGGAGGTATGCCCACTGCTTTTGTAAAGGCTTTCAGGAAGTTGCTGTAATCACGAAAGCCGCATTGTTCGCAGGCTTCCGTTACGGATAAGCCCTCATTCAGGAGCGCTTTGGCAATGGTGATTCTGCGGGCGGTAATGTATTTGTTGATGGCTCAGGGCTTCCTTAATACTAAGCACAAATAAAACCATAGATAAAAATTTTCATATAACTCATATATGTAAAGATTATACTCAATTTTTTGTATAGTTTTTTATTGGTGTTGAGTATAAATTCGCGTGAATTACAGTTCACCGGATAACTTCTTATACTTTTTTTGGGTCGCCATTCCTCCGCGTATGTGCCTTTCCTGTTTATTAAGTTCAAGCACCTCCTTTACGCGCCTGTGAAGCTCAGGATTTACCCGTTCAAGCCTTGTGGTAATGTCCTGATGAACCGTACTTTTGCTTATCCCGAATACTTTTCCTGCATTTCTTACAGTTGCCTTATTTTCAATGATATATTCTGCGAGGCTTACACATCTTTCTTGTTTCGTTCCATAGGCGCAGTAATCTGCTGCTGTGTTTGTCTTTCTTGACATGGTTTCGCCCCTCCAAAACTTTTGATTTATCCGATTATATGCGAAAGCTGCAAAATATATGATTATATTGACATTGGGCGGCAAAAATTGCAGGAAGTCGGACGAGAAGTTGCAAATTTGCTTTTTTACTCCGTCATAATTGCTTAAAAGACATTGTGCATAATCTTATTTTCGTGTAATTCTAACAACTTTTTCTTTTGCATATTGATTATTTTTCCGAATTCATATATAATAGTAACAACGGCGTATGAACAAAAATTATCAGTTTTATTCATAAATTCGACATATTCACACAGAAAGGAATATTAAAATGCTTACTGAAATGGGAAACGATAAAGAAATCGTAACGCTTGAGGAAGACGAACAGGAACTTCTTAACGGATTGCTGGAAAATATGAACAAAGGAACGATCGACCCTTCCCTTTATGTTGAATATGACGTAAAACGAGGACTTCGCGACTCTAACGGAAAGGGCGTTCTTACGGGACTTACCGAAATCTCGGACGTAGTTTCCTACGATATAATCGACGGAAAGAAAATTCCCTGCGACGGACGGCTTTACTATCACAATTACAACATCATCGATCTTATCAAGGGTTTTGAAAATCGCAGACACGCATTTGAAGAAACGACGTATCTGCTCTTATTCGGTTCGCTCCCGAACGAAGAACAGCTCAATCGGTTTATCCAGCTCATCTCTGACAACCAGACCCTTTCCATGAACTTTACGCGTGATGTTATCATGAAAGCTCCCAGTTCAAACATAATGAACGCGCTGCAAAAGAGCGTTCTTACCCTTTATTCATACGACAATAATCCCGAGGACATTTCCGCGCAGAACGTACTCAGACAGTCAATACAGCTCATTGCTAAAATGCCTCTTATCTCGGTTTATGCGTACTGCTCATACCGTCATTATAAACAGCATGAAAGTCTGATGATACGCAACCCTGTAAAGGCTTATTCGACCGCCGAAAATATTCTTTATATGCTCCGCGAGAACGGCGAGTTCAGCGACCTTGAAGCAAAGGTTCTTGATATTGCACTTGTTATCCACGCGGAACACGGCGGCGGAAACAACTCGACTTTTACAACTCATGTTGTAACCTCTTCGGGGACAGACACATATTCTGCCGTTGCTGCTGCGATCGCTTCGCTCAAGGGTTTCCGTCACGGCGGAGCAAACCTAAAGGTAAAGCATATGTTCGAGGACATAAAGGCACACATTACCGATTGGAACGATGAAAACGCTATTCGTGAATATATGAAAAAAATCACAAACAAAGCGGCGTTCGACAAAACAGGACTTATCTACGGAATCGGTCATGCGGTTTATACCGAATCAGACCCCAGAGAAGTTATTCTGAAAGAATATGCGCGCAAACTTGCAGCAGAAAAGAACAGAATGGCTGAATATGAATTCTACGACAGAGTTGAGCGTATTTCAAAGGAAGTTATCGCTGCGGAACGCCACCTCTTCAAACCGCTTTGCGCAAATGTTGATTTTTACAGCGGCTTTGTTTATGATATGCTCCGTATTCCCGAGGAATTATTTACTCCTATTTTCGCAATTTCGAGAATTTCCGGTTGGTGCGCTCACCGCCTTGAAGAAATCATCAACAACGGAAAGATCATTCGTCCCGCTTATAAATACGTTGCCGAACATCTTGACTACATTCCTCTAGAGGAAAGAAAATAATGACATATATCATTTTTGACATGGAATGGAATCAGCCTTCCTCGGCAAAAGAAAAAAATCCCGCACTTCTCCACGGTGAAATAATTCAGTTGGGCTTTTTCGTTCTTGACGAGAAAATGAATGTTGTAAGCAAAGAACGGCTCACAATAAGACCCGTGTGTTACCCGACAATGAATCAGTATGTCAGCGTTTTAACAGGAATAACTCAAGACGACGCTGACCACGGACTGACTTTTAAAGAAGCCTTTTTATCAATGGCAAAATATTTTTCCGATGAAGCGGTTCTGTTCACATGGGGCGACGATGATATGCCGATACTTCGCGAAAATATGGCGTTTCACGGCATTTGCAATATTCCGCTTCCGCAGCATTACAATTTGCAGCGCATATTCTGTTCGCAGACAAATACTCCGCAAAGACAGATTGCTCTTAAAACCGCTGCGGAACAGCTTCAGATCAGTACCGAAATTCAGGCACATGACGCTCTGAACGACGCATATATAACATTTCTTGTCGCTTCAAAGCTGAACATCCCCGACGGGATTTCGCAGTATTCATCATATTCGCTGAAAACCGCTTCTCGTTCACAGCCGCATTGGATAACTGCTGTTCCTCTCGCAAAATATGAAGTTAATTTCACCGGACAGTTCGACGGAATGGCGGCGTTTTGCCGCAACATAAATATCCCCTGCCCTGTCTGCAAAGGAACTCTTTCTTTTCAAACTCTCTGCCGACACGGAAAATCAGCGTTCATCACGATAGCGGAATGCGAAAATGATAACAGATTTTTCGTACGGTATGAACTTAAAGAAGATATAATTTCAGTATCGGTGTTCAAGTCCGACAAAAATTTTGAGGGGATATACACGACCAGAATGCGGCACAAGGAAAAACGCGAAAAATATCGCAATCTTTACCGTAATGACGCAAATAAAAACAATACCAAGAAAAAATAAAGCGCAGACGTACATAAACAGTACGCTGCGCTTTCGGTTCATTCCCACCACAGAATGAACAAGGGACTTTTCCGTTTTTTGAAGCATAATTTGGAGGAATTGTCCCTTCTATAATATAAAACGTTTGAGCAGACCGAAAAGTGACAACAATAATGAAATTTTTTTGAAAGGATTTTTTGCTATGAAACGTCTTGACCCGGTTATTCGTCTTATGGCTGCGGTAAAGTGTATAACCGAGCGTTTTAAACGTGACAATCTCAATGAATATGCAGCATATTCCGCGCTTTTTATTGTGCTTTCATTTGTCCCTTTTCTAATGCTTATCCTTACAATAATAAATAAATTTCCTATCTTCTCCGACGCGGGAGCGTATGACATAAATCTGTTTTCTGATGACGTTACGGCTTTTTTTCAGCAAATTCTCGCAGAAACCGAGCAAAAAGCAACGGGAGCGTTGTTATCCGTTTCAACTATTGTTGCACTTTGGTCGGCTTCTCGTGCGCTTATCGGCATAATAAACGGGCTGAACCGGATTCACCGCGTAAAAGAAACGCGAGGATTTCTGCGCCTAAGAATTGCTGCTGTTTTCTATATGATTTTTTTCATTGTTGCGGTTCTGATAATGCTTATTCTGCTCGTATTCGGTCAGGCAATTCTTGACAGAATCATAATAAGCTTCCCCGCAATGGAAAATCTCGACGGCTTCTGGTTTTCAATGCGCTGGGCTGTCGGCTTCTGCATACTTATACTGCTGTTTCTTTTTCTTTATACTGCACTTCCGATACACAAAGGAAAGCCCATTTCAAAATTACCGGGAGCAGTATTCAGCGCAGCGGGGTGGGTCGGCTTTTCGGCGCTTTATTCATTCTATATAAACCACTTTGCCGATTATTCGCGCCTTTACGGAAGCCTTACAACGATTGTACTGCTTATTTTATGGCTTTATATCTGTATGTACATTCTTTTTCTCGGCGAGGAGCTTAACATAATGCTAAGCAGCAAATATATCGGAAAAATCACACGATGGGTGTTCAATAAAAAGACGAACGAGCAGGAAAAATAAAATGAATATTTATGATCTGACATTTGAACAAATGGAACATTTTCTTGAGAAACACGGCGATAAAAAATCGCGTGCCGAAGCTATTTTTCGTTCACTTTATGCAGACTGCGCCGAAAGAATTTCCGATATAAAGGTAAGTTCTCACGCACTTGCCATTCTCGAAAAAAATTTTGAACTTGAAAACCCGGAATGTATATCGGAAATAGACGGAGAAAATGCAGTAAAATTCCTTTTCAGACTCTCTGACGGAAATCTTATTGAGTCGGTGCTTATGCGCCATGAATATGGAAACAGCGTTTGCATTTCAACTCAGGCGGGCTGCAATATGGGGTGTGCTTTTTGTCGAAGCGGACGAATGAAAAAAGTGCGCAACCTCACCTCGGGAGAAATGCTTGAGCAAATACTTTATATTAAAAGGAAAGTCGGAGAAATAAACGCAGTCGCAATAATGGGTATTGGTGAACCGTTCGATAATTATGAAAATGTGTTGAAATTCGTTGACACGGCGCTGTATCAGAAAGGTCTTTGTATAGGTCCAAAGCATATTACTGTTTCAACCTGCGGACTTGTGCCGCAAATCGAAGCCTTTGAAAAAAGCAGATACAACATAAATCTCGCAGTAAGTCTTCACGCGCCGAACGACGAACTACGAAACGAATTGATGCCGATAAATAAGCGGTTTCCGCTCAGCGTACTTATTCCCGCCGTAAAACATTTTTCTGCTGCAACGAACCGCCGTGTAACACTTGAATATGTTATGCTAAAGAACGTAAACGACAGCGTGAAATGTGCCGAACAACTCGCCGCTCTCATTGCGGACAGCAAGTGCTATGTCAACATTATCCGTTATAATCCAAGCGACGAGGACAAATTTGAATGCAGCGATTTTGAGCAAATCATGCGCTTTTATGATGTGCTGAAAAAGAACGGAGTTCAGGTCACAATGCGGCGTAAAATGGGCGTTGGCGTAAACGCGGGCTGCGGACAGCTTCGCGGCGAAATTATGAACAATCAGCAATAATAGATAAAGCAGAAAGAGCATCGACGAATGTACTTCGTCAATGCTCTTTTTTCATTTCAGCTTAGCAATTATCCTTAAACAAGCTTCAATATGCATGATCCAATGGCGCGAAAATGGCATTTTTATTAAGCCGCCGATATTCTTGCCGCACCAGTAATCAATAAGCCAAACAGCCCTCTCATCGCTGCTTACAACATTCAGACTCATTAGATATTGTTTTTTCTCTTCGGTTATTTTTCGTTTTGTATCTTCAAATTGAAGCGAACTTAATATTCTCTCGGTAGATTCGGCTGTTTCGTGAATGTAGCTGTAAAGCTCGCTTATATCAAGCTGCCGCGAAAATTCCGCGATTTCTTCTTTAAAAAGCTCATTTCCAGTGGTTATTATGGGCGATTTTATTCGCTCACGATAGCCGCCGCTGAAAAACACCTGTTCATCGTCCGCGATAAGCGAATGAGCCACAATATCCTCAATACGGAAAATGTGCCACAAAGAATAGCCTACCGTTTTGTTATGATACCCGTCGGCATTTATAAACGGAATCGCGCTGAACTCCTCAGTTCTCAGCTTCTCCCGAAAAGAATCAACGCATTTCATAACCTCGCCGCGCAGTTTAAAAAGCTCAGCAATTCCCTCGTCAAAAGTGCCTTTCTTTCCGATTTTCAACTGCATGGATTTGTTTGCTTCCGACCACTCTTTGTTCATTCCGAGACCTCTGACCCACCCCATTCGACAAGCGTAAAGCCGTTTCTTTCGCAGCATTCAAGTTCCTGCGGTTCTATTGCACTAAATTCATCTGACGCTCTGAACGTCATAAATACGCGAATTTGTGAATCGGGCTTCGGATTTACCGTAAGCGGAACCGCCGCCGAATAATCCTCTGTATGGAACGTGATGATATTATAAGGATTTTTCTGCATCTGCGGCAGCCAATATATTATAAACTCGTTAGCTTCACGCGGAGTAAGTCCGATGTAAAGCAGCTTTTCACGCAGGAAATCCGCAGTTTCGTCTGCCGAAACACACCAGCCCTTGCTCATATCAAGTGCCGCTTTTCCCTCGCCCTCCCAGTAAAGGCAGTAATATTCATTTCCGTCAGCATCAAAAAGCGTTCCGTCAGGCATTGCCGTGACATTCCAGCCGTCGTTATATTCGGGGTATGTGCAGGTAAGTTCGCCGCCGTCTGTAAATCCGACCTGTATGGAAACCTCAGTTTCTTTTTCGGGATAAAGATAAATAACTGGTTTTGCATACGCTCCGACAAAACCATATGTATTCTCCATAAGCGACGGATTATACTCTCCAAGATATGCACCGTCAACAAGAATTGCAAGATGATAGCTAAGCATACGTTCGGTTATCTTAGGATAAAGATCGAATACGAAACCGTCATAATAAAAGAAATCATCAACAAGGCAGTAATTCTCTCCGTCAAGCTGCTGTGTATAATAATTTCTCGCCATATCGCCCAGTGCGCTTGTATCTCCGTCGTTGTACTTGCCGTACGATATACCCATATTCGTGCTGTATTCAAGGTTATACTTGTCCTTGTAATATTCATAAACCTCTTCAAAGAACGGATTCCCCGGCTGAAATTTCTCTCCCATATAATAAACGGGATGCCCGCTGTAATCTCCGTTAACCGTTTCATTTTCAATGCGGAAAATTTCGGTAAATTCCAGCTTATCATCAACCAGCTTTATAAGATACGACATATCCTGACGTTCGCCCGTGGAATAATTTACGGAAGCCATGTGGTACCACGCCTTGCTGCCGTCGTCAAGCGTTTTCGCTGTAAGCTGCGGGAAATATGTGCGATAAAATTTGTCTGAGCACAATTCGCCCACTTTTTTCAGTTCGCCGTTCCTGAATATATTTACTTCGGTTATGACGTCCTTGCTGTATTCGTCAATTTCCGGATTTTTTACTTCACGAGAAAACAACGCCTCGGGCGTTCCGTCTTCGTCAAGATCGATAAGCGTAACGCCGACAACGCTTTCGTCATACCATTCAGAAACCGAGCCGTTAAGCAGCTCGTAGAGCGCTTTCATTTCCTCGGGCTTTTCGGCAGCACTGTCTGACTCGTTTAAATACACATTATACAGCGCTTTTTCGCCGTCATGTTCGATTGTCTCGGCAGATAAAACAGATGTTTCGTTCTTCTCGCCCATCGGGTCAACGCTCATTCCGTCAAGCGTCAGCTTTGCATAAACATATTTTTTGCCTACGTCGGAAAGCGATTTTTCGGCTTCGTCGGATAAAGCGCTGTCCGAAAATTCTAGCGTGCTCATACACGTTTCAACACCGTTTATGTTGCAGAAAGTCAGAGATTTTATGTTTCCGTTTACACTTGGCAAGCTGTATGTATATGCGGGATCTATGTAAAAATGAACAGCGCCGTTTTTCTTGTTAAGAAACGCATTTACGGTTATTTTTGCATCGCTTCTGTAATAGCTGTCAACGACCGTCGCGTCAAGCAGCTTTTTGTTCTCAGGATCTGAAATATCCGCCTTTTCAGCTATGATCCGCTGTGGAACGACATAAAAATCGTACGGATTTGAATAATCCAGATAACTTGACACATAACTGTAATCACTTGCAACAGTCTTATCTTCTTCAAAAGAACTGGGTTCATTTAAAAAGCTGATATCATCGGTATAAAGAAACCCGGGACGCGTCTGCATTGCGTATCCGTATACATTCTCTATTAAAGCGCCGTCCTCTTCCGAATATCTGTACTGCCCGTAATCGACGTCGTTTGAATAAAGCCATACCCCATATTCTCCGCCGTAATCATACTCGCCCTCGTATTCCGGCTTCCAGTCGGCGTACATATCCGAAAGGCGAACTATACCCTTGCTCCTCTCCTCGGCAATATCGTCCGTAACAGAAATTTCACTAACGGAAACCTCCGTATCGGGAGTTGTGGTTTCGGTCGGTGCAGTCGTTTCCGAAACGGATGTTGTTGCTGATGTTTCAGCGGTCTGCGTCGTTGTTGTCGTTATTTCGGAAGTGCTCTTGCAGCCGCTGAGTAAAAGTGCTGCCGTACAGAGCAGCACCATAGACTTTTTTGTATTGATTTTCACGGTAAATCCCCCTTTGAAAGTTCTTCATAAATAATACACTTCACAACGCTTAAAAATTGCACAACAGTAAAAAAATAACAAACCGCACAAAGATGTTTTTCGTGAATATATTCAATGCTTTATTTATCGCTATGGTAATCGGGCGTTACTGCGGTTATCGCATAATTACCGTCAGGTCTGCGCGTAAGCGATTCCGTTTCCTTCATATCGACAATGCTTACCTGCGACAAAACATTGCCGCTTTCATCAGTAAAAAACAGCGTTTCGCCCGTTTTCAGGCTGAAATTCGTCCGATATTTTTTTAGCGCGCTCAGTTCCTCATTATTCTTGCAGGCAATTGTATATGTACTTTGTGCAGAAATTGTCGTTTCGGGAAGCTCCCATTTTTTCAGATTTTCTTCATCATCGGAGAGATAATATTTTTTCAGCGTTACTGTTTCATTCGACGGGTTATACAGTTCTATCCAGTCGCCGTCTCCCGCAGTATAAACTTCGCTTACATAAATTCCCGACTGTCCCTCTTTATTTACATAAAGGACCGCCTCGATGTTCCCGTTTTCGTCAGCCATAGACGAATCGAGCCGCAATTGCTGCTCGTAATACTTTGTTCCGTTTATTTCCCAGCAATCGAATGAATATCCAGCAGGCATATCCGCGCTTATCGGAACCGAACACTCGGCAAAATATTCACCTGTAAGCGTCCCTGCTGTATTAAGCGACTGCGAGTTCAATCGGCTTACAGCGCCGGTGGGATTACGCAGCGTTACGGTATAAAAGTTTTTTTTATACCCAAAGTTATTCATAAGGCTTTTTTGCATAACTTTTGGACGCTGAGCTGCGAAATCGCGTATCTGCTGACGGCTGTCCGCAAAGGTATTCGGATTCGCCCATGTTGACGTATACCCGTTCTCAAGCGCATACATACATTCCTTATCACATTCACCTATAAGCTGTTCGAGAACATTAAGAGCATTTTCCGTCGAAAAAGCTCCGCTTGAAAGGTCGCATATCGTATTCGCGAACTGCTCACGCATATCCTCGCGTTCAAACAAGGCATTAAGTATATCCGACGAACCCTGCATATGATTTCCCGACAGAACATTTCCCAATGTATCATCACGATAACCGTTGCCGTACAGGCCCCATGCAAATTCCGCGTCAAACAGCAGAAAACGCCACTTTCCGTCAAGATATTCGCTCGTTATCTCCTCGCCATCTGACGGATAATATTTCCACGCCTTGAAATTGTTTCCGGGCCAGTCCTTGTTGTCAATGTATATCTGGATTGCGTAATAAAGCATGAGATTATCAATATCTACAAGGCTGCAAAACTCCGAAAAGCTGCTTTCATCCGTAAGTCCGCCACGCGCAAGCTCAAGAACTCTGTTCCAATCCGCAACGCTCTGCTCGTCGTCGCCCTCGACTTCCTTTTCTTTTGAACCGACAATGCGGAAGTTGTCCTTGTTTCCACCGTATGTCGATTCCAAGTAATCGTTGCAGTAAGCCTCATGAAGCCATGAAAAACCATAGTATTCACTGTTCAGGAATACCGCTGCGGGCCGCACCTGCTGCGTATCGGGGAAACCCGCCTGCGCCGAAAGCGTCATTGAAAGCTCGTCACGCACCGAAGCAAACTCACGGTCGTTGGCATTGTTGCGAAGCGTTATCCTGTCATAACGTGTTATAAGCCTGCCGTAAGCGTCTGTCGCACCAGGGAAAAAAGCGTATTTAAACTTACCGTTGCCCTCGCTGTATATGTTGCGCGCAATAAGTCGCCATGATTTCTGATCAACGGCACGCGAAACGCCGCCGACAACTCTTCCTCCGGCAGCCTGCGAAATAAGCTGACTTCCGTCCGCCGTATAAACCTCGACATACATATCGCGCTCGCTTTCTCTGCCGCTTATAAACCAGTTCGCAGGAGCGTTATAGTCGATCTCGCCGCCGTTATATTCGTCCGAATTAAGGTATTCATCACGCATAAAGCCCTCGGTCGCAACGCCGTAATAATAATCGTAGAGGTTATATTCGTCTGTTGAAAGCACAAAAACAAGCGTGTCCTCATCAAATCTGCTGAACACATCTTTTCCTGTAATGTAACTTTTTCTGAATATTTCCGACGTTTCGCCGTTGATTACCGCTATTGCCTTGATAGTGGTCGCATTCACCTTATTTCTCGCTTGAACGGAAATTGGATTGGCGTATTTTTTAGACTTTTCGGTCGGGTCGTTTCCGTCAATGGTATAGTATATGACTGCATTTTTTTTATTGCATTTCAGTTCAACATCAATGTTCGTGTCATAAAAATTATCTTTTTTTGAAAACGTCACCGACACAGGCTTGTCCTCTTCATCTTCATCGCTCTCATCTTCAAATGTCTGAGGAAGATAGCTCTGCATATCCGAGTGATTTATCATCATATAAACGCATACACCCGCAACAACGCAAAGTGATAAAAATAAAATCAGCAATTTCTTCATATATTAACTCCAATTACCCATCTGAATAAGCTGCTCTTCGGTAATTACCTCTATTCCCAGCTCGTTCGCCTTTGTCAGCTTGCTGCCCGCCGCTTCTCCCGCAACAACATAGTCGGTTTTTTTCGACACCGAACCTGAACATTTTCCGCCCAGACTTTCAATAAGCGCCTTTGCTTCCTCGCGCTTCATTGTCGGAAGCGTTCCTGTAAGCACAAATGTCTTACCTGCAAATGCGTCACCGACTGCCGTGTTATGGTAAATCATATTTACGCCGTATTCTTTCAGTCTATTTACAAGCTGCCGCATATCCTCGTCACGGAAAGCGCTTACGATATTCTCCGCAAGAACATCCCCGAAGCTGTCGATAGACGTTATCTCCTCCGCCGAGGCGTTCATTATAGCTTCGACCGAGCCAAACCGCTTGCAAAGCAATGTTGCCGAACGTCCGCCTATACCGCGTATCCCAAGTGCAAAAATAAGTCTGTCAGGCTCGTTGCTTTTGGATTTTTCAATAGCATTAAGCAGGTTTGAAACCGACTTTTCCTTAAATTTAGAAAGAGTCATCAGCTGTTCTGCGGTAAGCGTGTACAGATCCGCAGCCGAAGCGATAAGCTCATTCCCAATAAGCTGTTCAACAATAGCTTCGCCAAGACCGTCTATATTCATCGCCTCGCGTGAAGCAAAATGGGTAATGCTCCGCAGAAGCTGTGCGCGGCAGTTCGGATTTATACAGCGTATTGCCGCTTCATCACCGCTTCTCTCCGCCTTGTGACCGCAAACGGGACATATTTCGGGAATATAATAAGGAACGCTGTTTTCGGCATGAGCCGCAACACGCACGACCTCCGGAATTATCTCACCCGCCTTGCGCACAACGATACGGTCGCCGATACGCACATCAAGCTGCGAAATAATGTCCTGATTATGCAGCGAAGCGCGTGATACGGTCGTTCCCGCAAGCTGAACAGGGTCGAAAATCGCAACCGGCGTAAGCGCGCCTGTTCGACCGACATTTATCTCAATATCGTTAAGGGTAGTTTCCTTTTCTTCGGGCGGATATTTGAATGCGACCGCCCACTTCGGAACTTTCGCCGTAGCGCCGAGAATATCGCGCTGCGAAAAATCGTCTACTTTTATCACCGCGCCGTCGGTATCATAAGTGTAGTCTTTCTTTTCCTCTCCGATTTCGCGTATACGCAAAACTGCGTCGTTTATATTATCATACACGTCGTCGCGCACAACCTTAAATCCCAACGTTTTAAGATATTCGAGCGATTCATGGTGCGAAGAAAGCTGTTTTCCCTCAATCTGCTGAATGTTGAAAATAAAAATATCAAGCGAGCGTTTAGCGGTAATTGAGCTGTCTTTCTGACGAAGCGAACCCGCAGCAGCATTGCGCGGATTTTTCGCAGGCCGTTCCCCGTTTTCCTCCTGCCCCGCTACAAGCGCAGCAAAGCTCTCCCGCGGCATATACACCTCTCCGCGAACCTCCAAAAAAGGCAGCTTTTCATTTATCTGAAGCGGAATTGTGCGTATAGTCCGCAAGTTTTCTGTAATATCCTCGCCGATAAATCCGTCGCCGCGCGTTGAGCCGCGAACGAAAATTCCGTCACGATATTCGAGCGACACCGAGAGTCCGTCGATTTTCGGTTCAACAGTATAAAGCGGCGTGACCTCCTGACGAACGCGGCTGTCAAAAGCAAATAATTCCTCCTCGCTGAACACGTCCTGAAGCGACCCCATCTGTACGTTGTGCTGAACCTTTTCAAATGTGGTAAGCGCGTACCCGCCGACGCGCATGGTCGGAGAAAGCGGGGTTATCAATTCGGGATACTGCCCCTCAAGCTCCTTTACCTCGCGCATAAGCCCATCATATTCATAGTCATCGATTATCGGGTCATCGAGTACATAATAACGGTAATTATGCTGTTCAATTATTTTGTACAATTCGGAAAGTCGCTGTTTTGCCTGTTCTTTGTTCATTTTTTGCCGCCTTTCGGGGGTTCTTCCCTTGTTCAGCCTGCCAGATTAAACTCTGCCAGTTCACTGAAATGTTGTTCGTCAAGAATAATATTTGAAAAAGTGTCGGGAACTTCTCCGACAATGACTGTCTGCGCAATAACAAACTCTGTCTTTACGCTTATTTTCTCGGTAAAGCCCGGAATAAGCGGGGAAATATCCGTCACAACCTCGAGTGTAATGCTGTGAACGGTCTGATTTATCCCTGCGGATTTAAACGTGCTGATAAGGCGCGTTTCCGCCATTCCCATAGGCTTTACCGAAAAGGTAAGCTCTTCGCCGCTTCCGTAAAAATATCCTATACCCGTCAAAGTTCCGAGCGATACTCCTACTTCTTCGGGCTGCGCGGCGATAAGTTCTTTATTGATACATTCCGTAAGCATTGCTTTAAGGCGGTTTATGCGTATGGGATTTGTCCTTAACGCTCGGATTTTTCCATTTTCGTCATACACAAAGCTGATAAGCTCGGCGCAGTTTTCCTCTGTTTCATCGGTATGCAGACACACCGCTTCACTGACCGCGCGTTCTGCGATCTGTTTGCACTGATATTCTGCCATTCGGTTAAGCGTCGGTTTTATCCATAAGTCAAACCCCGCCAGCGCCGCAATTATAAATAAACCGAAAAATAAAGAAATTCTCCCGAAAACACGCAGACAATGCCACTTTTTTCCGCCGCCTTTCATTAAAAACACACCCTTTCTCCGTCATTATATGTTTATGACGGAGCGGGTGACAATAGACAAGTTACTTCTGGAACACGTAGAACGCTCTGTATGCCATGTAAACATCGTTCTTCGCGGTCACTTCAAAAGGCGCGTGCATTGAAAGTACAGGAACACCTATATCAATCGTATCAACGTCAAGATTGGAAATATACATTGCGACTGTTCCGCCGCCGCCAAAATCTACCTTTCCAAGCTCGCCCGTCTGCCATACAACGCCATTTTCGTTGAAAAGGCTGCGAATTTCCGAAACGTATTCGGCTGAAGCGTCGTTTGTACCCGATTTTCCGCGCGAACCCGTATACTTTGTCGCAACAACTCCGCGGTTGAGATAAGCAGAGTTGAGCTTCTCAAATGCGTCGGGGAATGTGGGGTCAAACGCCGCATTTACATCAGCAGAAAGGCACTTTGAACCCGAAAGTACAGTATGACCATCAGTTCCCATAGCTTCGGCAAGCGAACCTATGAAATATTTTAAATATGACGATTTAAGCCCGGTGCAACCCTCGCTTCCGATTTCTTCTTTATCAGTCAGAATGGTCACAGCCGTGCGCGCAGGAGCTTCGGTAAGGTCGGTTATCGCCATGAGTGCAGGATATGCGCAAACGCGGTCGTCCTGACCGTAAGCACCGATCATGCTGCGGTCGAAACCGACATCTTTCGCCTTAAATGCAGGTACATACTCAAGTTCAGCCGAGATGAAATCTTCCTCGGTTATGCCGTACTTTTCATTGAGAATACACATAAGGTTCAGCTTAACGGCTTCGCTTGCATCATCTTCCTTAAACGGGCGCGACCCGATAAGAATGTTAAGCTCCTCGCCCTTTATCAGCTTGCTTGCGGGACGTTTGTACTGCTCATCGGCAAGGTGCGGGAGCAGATCAGTTACAACAAAAACAGGGTCGTTTTCGTTTTCTCCGAGTGTTACAGATATGCGCGAACCGTCCGACTTGCAGATAACGCCGTGAAGCGCAAGAGGGATAGCGGGCCACTGATATTTTTTGATACCGCCGTAATAGTGAGTCTTGAAGTAGCCAAGTTCTTCATTCTCATAAAGCGGATTCTGCTTCAGGTCAAGACGGGGACTGTCGATATGTGCCGCAACGAGGTTTACACCGTTTTCAACGGGTTCGGTTCCGACAACCGCAAGAATTACAGCCTTACCGCGGTTGTTCACATAGATCTTATCGCCTGCGCAATATTTTTTTCCTTTTTCAAAAGGTTTAAAACCCTTGCTTTCCGCGATTTTTACCGCTTCTGCGCACGCTTCGCGCTCAGTCTTTCCAATGTCAATGAAACGCTTGTAGCCTTCGCAGAATACCTCCGCAGCTTCAAGCTCCGCGCCGCTCATCGCATTGTACGCGTTCTTTCTCTTGTAGAAAAGTTTTTCTTTCAGTTCTTTTGATTTTGCGTCTGCCATAGTCAGTCTTTCCTTTCTGTTTCATAAAGCGCATAATAAGTTTCAAGCGCTGTATTTATTTTATTTACATAATGTGCAGCGTTTTTCCCGGGAATTACGTCAAGCGTTTTTCCGTCCTTTGATATATCCGCGTCGGAAAGCCATTCCGATACTGTTCCTACGCCCGAATGATACGCCGCCGCGGCGCACTCGATATTCCCGAATTTGTCCATAAGATAGGACACAAGATACCCGCCGTAACGAATATTTGTTTCGGGGTCGAACATATCGTCATAAACGGTAAGCTCCTCCTCGCCGAGCCGAAACCTGATCCAATCGAACGTTTCCTCCATTATCTGCATAAGCCCGCGCGCACCGACATTTGAAACGGCGCTCGGGTCGAAGCTGCTCTCAGTTTTGATTACCGCATAGAGCAGATATTTGTCTAGCCCATATTCGTCCGCATATTTTTCAACATATTCGCTGTAGCCGAGCGGGTGCGCGGCGAGCTTCATTTCGTATTCGCACTTCTGCCAGCCGATAACAGCAGCAAAAGTTCCGCCAACAATAAGAAGTGAGAAAAACAACAGCCAGAATGCGGGAAAATGTTTTCGTTTAGCCATATTGTGCCGTAATATCCTTTATAATTGTTCCTATTTCTTGTTTTAGATGAACATTATCGCCGTCATTTCGCACACAGAAATCGGATTTCTCTCGGTAAAAACCCTCAAGATGCTGCGATTTCAAGCGATTTTCCGCCTGTTCATATGTCAATCCGTCACGTTTCATTATACGCGTAATGCACATATCAAACGGTGCTGTGACGCTGACTATCTTATCGCAAAGACCGTCAGCGCCGCTCTCAAAAAGCGTTGGCGCGTCAATAAGCACAAATCTGCTGCCGTTCTTGATATATTCTGCTGCACTGCGTATGATTTCATACGAAATATACGGGTAAATAACGGCGTTCAGTTCATTTCTGCGAGATTCGTCAGAGAATATCAGATTGCCCAGCCGTCTGCGGTCGAGCGTACCGTCGGGAAGAAGAATTTCATTCCCAAAATGCTCTGCGATTTCCGAAAGCGCAGGCTTACCGTGTTTAACGACCTCCCGCGAAACAATGTCACAGTCAACAACAGCCCAGCCGCTCTCACGGAATATACTGCAAGCGGTCGTTTTTCCTGCTCCCGACATTCCTGTAAGCCCAATAATCAAGCATTTATCAGCCAAGATCATGAGCGCTCTCCCTGTTCATATAATTTTATGACCCTGAACGCTGCCGCACGAAGCAGACGGTTATAAACCGCGAGTCCCATTCCCGTTTGTTCGGGCATCATGACATAAACCGCGTCGCAGCCGAGCGCGTCCGCCTCTCTTAGGCTCGCAAAAAGATGTTCGGCTTGCTGCTCGGGAGTGCTTCCGTAAGGCAGCCTTATGCAGAAATCCGGAATTTCATCATTTTCGCCGCACAAAACCGCTGTTTTTCCGTCCGAACGGCTTTTAAGATACGCGTATAGCTGTTCCGCCGTTCCGTCAGCGATGTAAACCTCGGCTTTCGGCGAATAGTGTTTATATTTCATTCCTGGCGAAAATACGCGGGCATTAGGATCGAGCTTTTGAAGAACGCCGCTGTCAACCGTGACCTCTGCATATTCACGCAGCATTTCGGGCGTAACTGCACCTGGACGAAGCACCCGTACTCCGTCATTTTCAAATGCAATCACCGTGCTCTCGACCCCGCAGGCACACTCGCCGCCGTCCATTATCAGCGGAATTTTTCCGTTCATATCCTCAAAAACATGAACAGCCGAAGTCGGACTTGGCAGTCCCGAAGTGTTTGCAGACGGTGCTGCAAGCGGAAAGCCGCATTTTCGTATCAATTCGCGGGTAAATTCCTGCCTAGGCATACGCACCGCAGCTGTATCAAGCCCCCCGCAGGTTTCTGCGGGAACTATGCTTTTTCTCGGGAATATCATTGTAAGAGGTCCGGGCCAGAATTCTTCCGCAAGCTTTTTGGCTAGCTCGGGAATTTCCTCAGCAATATCATCAAGCATCGAAAAATCGCTTATATGCAGGATAAGCGGGTTGTCCTGCGGTCTGCCCTTCGCGGTGAAAATTTTCGCAACTGCGCGCGTATCGAAAGCGTTTGCCGCAAGCCCGTACACTGTTTCCGTAGGAACCGCAACGACCTCGCCTTTTCGCAGAAGCTCCGCCGCCTGTCCGATGTGTTCATGATCAGCTTTATATATGAACGTTTTCATCAATCGTTTGCCTCCGCCCTGCTCAGCTTCGCCGTTCTGTCGGCTATTGCGAGCGCGTCGAAAACCTCGTCGCAGTCGCCGTTGAGAAACTGCTCCAGCTTATACAGCGTAAGTCCGATCCTGTGGTCGGTCACGCGGCTCTGTGGGTAGTTATATGTGCGTATCCGTTCGCTTCTGTCGCCTGTGCCTACCTGTATTTTTCTTTCGGCAGCTATCTTGCTCGTCTGCTCGTTCAGTTTCATTTCGTACAGCTTAGAGTACAGCATTTTCATCGCTTTGTCCTTGTTTTTATACTGGCTGCGTTCCTCCTGACATTCGACAACGACGCCTGTCGGGTGGTGGATTATGCGAATTGCGGACTCGGTCTTGTTGATATGCTGACCGCCTGCGCCACTCGAACGGTAAGTCTGAAATTCAAGGTCGGCGGGGTTGATTTCAACGTCGACCTCCTCAACTTCGGGCAAAACCGCAACAGTTATTGTCGAAGTGTGTATTCTTCCCTGCGCCTCCGTTTCGGGTACGCGCTGAACGCGGTGAACTCCGCTCTCGTACTTGAGTTTTGCATACGCCCCCTCGCCCTCGATAGAAAAGCTGATTTCCTTATACCCGCCAAGCTCGGTGGGATTTGCATTCACGACCTCGGTTTTCCATCCCTTTAACTGTGCATACATGGTGTACATTCTGAACAAAGTGTTGGCGAAGAGCGCCGCTTCGTCACCGCCCGCGCCCCCGCGGATTTCAATGATAACGTTTCTGTCATCATCGGGGTCTTTCGGAAGCAGCAGAATCTTAAGTTCCTCAGTGTACTGCTCCATAAGCGCCTTATTTTCCTCATATTGAAGCTGAGCCATTTCACGAAAATCCTTATCAAGTCCGCTTTCGTCAAGCAGTTCCTTAGCCTCGGAAAAATTCTGCTCCGCCTTTTTATATTCGCGGTATTTTTCAACGATAGGCGAAAGATTTTTATATTCTTTCATAAGCGCCTTATATTGTTCCTGGTCGTTTACGATCTCCGAATCCATGAGCTTTGTGTTTATTTCTTCAAAGCGCACTTCCGTAAGCCTTAACTTCTCAAGCATAGTCAGTTCCCCTGTTCTTTGTTTTCGGGATTATCCCGAATGATCTCTTTTATCTTTTTTTCGCATTTGCTCCGCGGCGTCATGAACTCATGTCCGCAGCCCGCGCACTTCAGCCGAAAATCCGCTCCGCTGCGAAGAACGATCATTCTGTCCGACCCGCAGGGGTGTGTTTTTTTCATGCGAAGAATATCGCCAACGAGAATTTCCATAATAAAGCTCCTCTAACATATGTGTATGTTTATTTTACCACATTTTAACGTATTTTGCAATAGCGGACAAAAATTCTTCGGCTTGCGGCTGTGCTTTTTTACATTTTTCTTGACAAATTTATATAAATCTGCTATGCTGTAGAAGTAAATAACACTTACCTAAAGGAGTAAAGTTATGGCAGAGGAAAAGAAACTTGAACAGCAGGGCAAAAGCTTGGTTCGTCTTTCGGTATTTCTGATTATTCTTGCAGTCGGAATGCTGCTCGTCCTGTTTGATATTTACTTCGTCCCGTCAGACGCGGAGTGGGAAGAAATTAAGCAGGAATATTATGATGAATCGGAGGGAAAAACAGACAAGGAGCTATGGTATGAGCTGCGTGACGAGGGACGTGAAAACGGCAATTTAAAAACTCCGTCAAACATTCTCAACTGGCTTGTTGTCAAGAACCTTTGGAATGAAAAAAAGCAGGATGAAATCCGTCATGAAGAAAGTCTGCGCATTGCAGAAGAGCGCGCCGCCGAATTACAGGAATATATTTCAGAGCTGGCAAGCGGATATGATATTCCGGAAAGAATTAAATTTAACATTTTTCTTCGTAAATTCGGACAGACCGGCAAAATCAATGTATTTCCCGATTGCTATAATTATGAATCGGACGTTATTGATGAATGCGTACAATTAGCCGATTACATAGAAACCGAACTTATCGAAAAATATCCCGACGAAGCCGCTTCGATCGCCGCATATATCAACGGCGGGACCTGCGAAGCTGTTGTTTACGCGCCCGACATAGAAGACTTTCTTGAAGAAGGTCTTGATTTCCCGTATTTTGACGACTATGGGAATTTTTCTGATGAATATAGCTTGGGAGGAGGAATGACCCACATCAGCAAAAACGGCTTTATTGTAGGGCTTAGCCCGAATCGGCAAAATTCAGACTGAACCTGAATTTCAGGCATGAAAAAAAGACCGGTTAAAAAACCGGTCTTTGGAGGCGCCACCCAGATTTGAACTGGGGGTCAGGGTGTTGCAGACCCATGCCTTACCACTTGGCTATAGCGCCGCAGCTTTTACTTTTGTAAGATCATCGGAAAGGTTTTACAAAAGTAAAAACGTTTGCCCCCACTATTGCAGAAGCTTATGGAGCGGATTACGAGGCTCGAACTCGCTACCTCCACCTTGGCAAGGTGGCGCTC
>USOZ01000009.1 GCA_900556525.1 uncultured Oscillospiraceae bacterium
GTGGATTTTTGCTATATCCGCCGTCAGGAGGTCATCGACTACGTTGCGCGCAAATACGGAAACGACCATGTTGCGCAGATAATTACTTTCGGAACGCTCGCGGCAAAGGCGGCAATAAAGGACGTCGGCAGGGTCATGGACTTGCCTTACGCAAAGACGGACGCACTCTCAAAAATGATACCGTTCGGGCTGAACGTTACGCTTTCGGGTGCTATCGCTTCAAATCCCGAGCTTCGCAAATTTATCGACGGCGACCCGTCGCTTCAGCGATTGGTTGAAAACGCGCTGAAGCTGGAAGGAATGCCGCGCCACGCGTCAATGCACGCGGCGGGAATAGTTATAACACGCGAGCCTGTCACGGAATATGTGCCGCTGATAAAGAACGACGGATATATGGTAACGCAGTACCCTATGGGGACGCTTGAGCGGCTCGGACTGCTGAAAATGGACTTTCTCGGGCTGCGCTATCTGACCGTGATCGATGACTGCGTTAAAATAATTCAGCAAAAAGACAGTGGATTTTCTCTCGATAAAATTCCTGAAAATGACGAAGCGACCTATCGTATGCTTTCCTCGGGCGATACGAACGGCGTGTTCCAGTTTGAAAGCGCGGGCATGAAAAGCGTGCTGGCGCGAATACGTCCGACCTCGCTTGAAGATATTATAGCGACAATTTCGCTTTATCGCCCGGGTCCGATGCAGTCGATACCGACATATATCGAGAATAAGAACAATCCGCAGAAAATCGTCTATAAAACCGAGCTTCTGCGCGATATTCTCGACATAACATACGGCTGTATCGTTTATCAGGAACAGGTAATGCAGATATGCCGCAAGCTCGGCGGATATTCGTACGGGCGCGCCGACCTTGTGCGCAGGGCTATGGCGAAAAAGAAAAAAGACGTAATGGAGCAGGAACGCAGCGCTTTCATCTACGGAACCAAGACCAACTGCGGGGCTGTAGCAAACGGCGTTCCCGAAAAAACTGCAAATGAGATATTCGACGACATGGCGGCGTTCGCAACGTATGCGTTCAACAAATCTCACGCAGCAGCCTATGCTTTTCTGGCATATCAGACCGCGTATCTGCGCTGCCATTATTATAAGGAATACATGGTCGGACTTATGACGAGCGTTCCCGATAACGCGGCGAAGCTGCTCGAATACATTTCCGATTTGAAATCTCACGGGGTAGCTGTTCTGCCGCCCGATATAAACAAAAGTATGCTCAATTTCAGCGCTGAGGAGGGTGGAGTTCGTTTCGGACTGCTCGCGATACGCAATCTCGGACGGAATTTTATAAATGAGATAATCGACGCGCGCAGCGAGCGTCCATTTGCCGATATAACCGATTTTCTCAGCAGGCTTTCCGGGCGTGAAATAAATCGCCGCGCAGTTGAATCGCTCATAAAAGCGGGAGCTTTCGACGCTCTTCCGCACAACCGCAGGGAGCTTTTGTGCAGCTATGAAAATCTGTATCAGATGACGGCGGAAAGCCATAACCGCAATCTCAGCGGACAAATGGGATTTTTTGATTACGGGGCTGACGACGGTGCAGACAATACGTTTATCGCGAAATTGGACAATTTCACTCCCGCACAGCTTATGAAACTGGAAAAAGAGGCGCTCGGCTTTTACGCCACGGGTCATCCTCTCGAATGTTACGAGCAGTATATGCGGCTCAACGGCATATCAAAAATCGCGGATATTACGGGACTGCCCGAAGGAAGAAAAGTCAGCATACTTGCCACGCTCAGCGCGAAAAAGTCGCACACCACAAAGAATAATAAGCTGATGTGCTTCGCTTCGTTTGAAGATATGAGCGGGGAAATCGAGGGCGTTATTTTTGACGAGGTTTACGCGGTCTCGCTGAGCCTGCTTAATCGTCCCGATATACCGCTGATCGTTTCGGGAACAGTTTCGGTGACAGCTTCCGACAGCGGCGATGAGCCGCCGAAACTTATCGTGAATAGGATAGAGAGCGCGGATGACATAAAGCCGACCGATTATCACACGCTTTATATCAATCTCGAAAGCGAGAATTCGCCGCTTATCCCGCGCATCGCGGAGGTTTTGAGAGGCTGTTCGGGCAGGGAAGAGGTAAGGCTCTGTTTTCGTGATACAAGACGCGTTTCAAGGATAAATGACATTTCGGGAGTAAATATTACAAAAGAAATTGTTCAGAAATTAGTAAAAATTTGTGGAAAAAGTAATATTATATTGAAATAACGCTTTTTATCAGAAAATATACTTGACGTTTCCGAATTTTTTGTGTAAAATGTTATAAGGTAATTTCTATAAGAATGACCTTATAAAGTTAAGTTAAATCATTCGTTTAAGGACGAAAGGAGAAATAAATATGAAAAAGATTGGCGTATTAACAAGCGGCGGAGACGCACCGGGCATGAATGCCGCAATCCGTGCGGTTGTAAGAACCGCAATCAACAGAGGTATCGAGGTTGTCGGTATCTATCGCGGCTACAACGGTCTTATCAACGGCGAGGTTCACCCCTTAAACGTAAGAAGCGTTTCCGATATTATCCAGCGCGGAGGTACTTTCCTCTACACTGCAAGATGCCCCGAATTCCGCGAAGAAGCAGGACTTCAGAAGGCAAAGGAAACGTGTCTTGAACAGGGTATCGAGGGTATCGTTGTTATCGGCGGCGACGGCTCTTTCAGAGGCGCGGCTGACCTTTCCGCAAGAGGAATCCCCTGTATCGGTCTCCCCGGAACTATCGATAACGACATTGCCATGACCGAATATACTATCGGTTACGACACGGCTATGAACACTGCGCTCGAAATGATCGATAAGCTCCGTGACACAGCTTCTTCTCACGACCGCTGCTCGGTTGTTGAAGTTATGGGCAGAAGAGCGGGTTATATCGCGCTCAACACAGGTATTGCCTGCGGCGCTATCGCGATCATCACGACCGAAGTTCCTTACGACATTAACGCTATCATCAACAAGATAAACAGCACCCAGACCACCGGCAAGCATCACTTCATCGTTGTTGTTTCCGAGGGTATCGGCAATGCTCAGGAAATCGCTAAGGAGATCGAAGAAAAGACCGGTATCGAAAGCCGCGCGACCATTCTCGGTCATGTACAGAGAGGTGGCGCTCCCACTGTTCGCGACAGAGTTGAAGCGAGCAAAATGGGTCACTATGCCGTTGAACTTCTCGAAAAGGGAATCGGCAACAGAGTTGTCGGCTTAAAGGAAGGCAAGGTCATCGACGTTGATATTCAGGAGGCTCTCAAGATGAAGAAGCCGTTCCTCGAGGATCTTTACAAGATGGCTGAAGAGATCAGCTTCTGATTGCTATTTGATTTTAAACAGAGTAGAGAGCTGCGCGTTAAGTGCGCTGCGGACGGAGAGTTGCCGCAGTGACGAAAAGCCGACGTGCTTGCGGTGCAGCTCCCGCATCTCGCTGTGCATAAAATATACCGTAAGCTGCCATAGGCTTATCCGATTTTATGTAATGGCGTAAAGGAGGAAAGCTTTATGGCATTTTTGCGAATTTTTACCAATTCCGCTAAGGAGCTTAAAAGCGTACGCTGTATAGTTACTATCGGCGTTCTGCTTGCGGCGGCGGTCGTACTTGACGGCTTCGGTTCAATAAGGATAGGCGATTATCTGAAGATCAATTTCGCTTTTCTGCCGCTTGCGATGACGGGTATTCTTTTCGGACCTGTTGCGGGCTGCGCGGCGGGGCTTCTCACCGATCTTGTCGGTTATCTTGTGAACCCGATAGGCGGATTTATCCCCGAGCTTATGCTTATAACGGGGCTTGAGGGGCTTATTTACGGACTTGTACTCTACAATATCAAAAGTGAGCGCACATACCGCACGTTTATACGCGTGGTTGCGGCGAGATTTATCGTCTGCGCAGTATGCAACCTTACGCTGAACACGCTGGCGCTGTACAATTACGGATTTATCTCGGGCGCGAGCTTCGGTGCGGTATTTACTGCGAGAGTTGCAACAAATATAATAACATTCTGCCTCGGTTCGTATATGATGATGGCTGTGGTTATCCCCGTGAAACTGTTTTATGACCGTCATCTGCGCTTTTCGCGCACAAGACCCGCACACAGATAAACAGGAGTGTTGAAAATGGACAGATTAGGAGTTATCGGAACCGGAAACATGGGTTCCGCGATAATAAACGGAGTTAAAAAGGGCAGCGGCGTTGAAATTCTGGCGTTCGACGTGAATTCGGAACGCCTTGGTCAGCTTCCAGCAACTCCTTGCGCGACCGAGAGCGAGGTTATCGAAAAGTGCAGATATGTTCTGCTCGCGGTAAAGCCGCAGGTCCTCGGAAGTGTGCTTGACGCGGTCGTTTCGGCGGTTAAGCCCGAAACTGTTTTTATTTCGATCTGTGCGGGAATTTCGGCTGAATTCATTCGTGAAAAGCTCGGAAATCCTGACGTTAAGGTCGTTACAGTCATGCCGAACACGCCTATGATGCTCGGTTTCGGTGCGAGCGCTATGGCGCACGACGAAAAAGTGACGGACGAGGAATTTGCTTTTGCAAAAAAAGTTATTTCGAGCTGCGGAATTGCTGTTGAGATACCTATGGACAAAATGAAAGAAATAATCTGCGTAAACGGCAGTTCTCCCGCGTTTATCTATCTTTTTGCGAAAGGATTTCTCGATTATGCAGCTTCTGTCGGAATATCTGCCGACGCTGCGCTGGAGCTGTTTTCGGCTTCGCTTATCGGTTCGGCTAAAATGCTCACCGAGTCGGGAATGACGGTCGATGAGCTTATCAAGCAGGTTTCTTCTCCCGGAGGCACAACCATTGCAGGACTTGAAAAGCTGTACAGCGGTGATATTGTCGGAGATGTTGACGCGGCTTGTAAGGCTTGCACTGCGCGTGCGTATGAACTTGGAAAATAACGGATTGCGGGTGAACTGTTTTCACCCGTAATTTTTATATGCGGAAATTTTGTAAAATGTGTTGAAAACAAACCGCAAATATAGTATAATAAAAATATGCCCGAACGCTCGGAAGCGTGGGCGCGCAAAGGAAAATATTATGAGAGTTTTATTGAAGAACGGTCTTGCGGTAGACAGCCGCAGCAGAATTGAGGGCATAAAGGATATTCTTATCCGCGACAACATAATAGAGAAAATTTCGGATAAAATAGACGAACCCGCCGACAAGGTGATCGACTGCACGGGGCTTGCGGTTTTTCCGGGGCTTTGTGATATGCACGTCCATTTTCGCGATCCCGGTCAGACGCATAAGGAGGATATTTTCAGCGGCGCTGAAGCCGCGGCGGCGGGTGGAGTTACCGCTGTTGCTTGTATGCCGAACACTTCTCCTGTGTGTGATTCGCCCGAGGTTATTCGCAAAATTGTAAAAAAAGGAAAAAAGTCGAAGATAAAAGTCTACCCCGTTGGCTGTATCACAAAGGGGCTGAAAGGCGAGGAACTCTGCGATTTTGAAGCGCTGAAAAAAGCGGGCGCGGTAGCCGTTTCGGACGACGGAAAGCCTGTAAAAAACGCAAGGGTAATGGGTGAAGCTATGCTTGCGGCTCACTATGCGGGGCTTCGCGTTATTTCGCACTGCGAGGATCTCGACATAATAAACGGCGGCATTATCAACGCGGGAAAAATTGCGCGGCAGCTTGGCGTAAAGGGTATGAGTCGTTCGAGCGAGAATATCATTACCGCGCGCGAAATTCAGCTTGCGAACGACCTTGAAATGCCGATACACATTGCGCACGTTTCAACAAAAGAAGTCGTAAACCTCCTGAGAAGCGCCGTTCGCTTCGGAATAATGGTTACGAGCGAGACTGCGCCGCATTATTTCACTCTTACCGAAGATGAACTGCTGAAGCGGGACGCGGATTATCGCATGAATCCGCCGCTGCGCTGCATTGAGGACGTTGAGGCGATAACGGAAGCTGTTGTTGACGGTACTATCGACTGTATCGTAACCGACCACGCGCCGCATACTCCAGAGGAAAAGGCTGATTTTGAAAAGGCACCCAACGGTGTAGTCGGGCTTGAGACCTCGCTTGCGGTAACTCTTACGAAACTGTACCACACGGGCAGAATGAGCCTGATGAAAATAGTACGAATGATGTGCGAAAATCCGCGCAGATTGCTCGGGATAGAGGGCGGAGCGCTTGAACCGGGCTGTCCCGCCGACATTGCGATAGTTGACCTTAACAAAGAGTGGGTAGTTGACCCGGAAAAGCTTCATTCAAAATCCAAAAACACCTGCTTTAAGGGTATGACGCTCAAAGGAAAGGTAAAATACACGCTGGTGAACGGCGTAGTTGTATATGAGGACTAAGGAAGCACTGAATAAATCGCGGCACGCATCTTGCTTGCATATTTTCCGCCTGATTGCACGAAAACTCCTTGAAATACATCAAGTATTCCTGTGTCATTTTCATGCAATCAATCGAAAAATCTGTCTGCGCAATCTGCATACCCGATTTAATCAGCACTTCTCTAATAGAAAGGAATATTGATATGTCATTTGATAAATTACTTGAAGGAATTGCGAGAACTCAGAACCCTACCGTTGCGGGACTTGACCCGAAGCTGGACTTCATTCCCGAATACATTAAGGCAAAGGCTTTCGATAAGTACGGAGAAACGCTGAAAGGCGCGGCAAAGGCTATTCTTGAATTCAACAAAGGGCTGATTGACGCACTTTGCGGCATTGTGCCCGCAGTTAAGCCGCAGGCGGCGTATTACGAAATGTATGGAACTGCGGGAATGAAAGCGTTCAGAAAAACGCAGGAATATGCACACGAAAAGGGAATGTACGTTATCACCGACGGAAAGCGCAACGACATAGGAACCACAATGGAGGCGTATGCGATAGCGCATCTCGGAAAAGTCAAGGTCGGCGAAAACGAGTTCAGCCCGTTTGACGGCGACGCGCTTACAGTGAACGGCTACCTCGGAACTGACGGGATAAAGCCGCTTGTTGACATCTGCGCAAAGTATGATAAGGGCATTTTTGTGCTTGCGAAAACGTCTAATCCGTCATCAGGCGAGCTTCAGGACAGGCTTATCGACGGCGTGCCCGTTTATGAGATAATGGGGCATATGTGCGAGAGCTGGGGAGAACCGCTCATGGGAAAATACGGTTATTCGGGCGTGGGAATTGTTGCGGGCGCTACATACCCCGAGCAGATAAAGAAACTGCGCGAAAAGCTGCCGAGGACATTTTTCCTTATCCCCGGTTACGGTGCGCAGGGCGCTTCCGCAAAGGATATTTCGGGCGCGTTTGACAGCAACGGACTTGGCGGAATTGTAAACAGCTCCCGCGGAATTATGTGCGCATATAAAAAAGAAGGCTGCAACGAGCATGACTATGCTGCCGCCGCTTACCGCGAAGCAGTCCGCATGAGAGATGAAATTATGTCTTTCGTAGGAAAAATCGTGATTCCGTAACGTTTGTTCATAAAAAGGAGAAATATGAAACTCGGAGAATATACGATAAAAAGGCGTTATCCGCTTATTCAGATTTTAGTTGATATTGCGTCTGTTGCCGCGCTTGCGTACATTGGGCTTATAATTTACAGTACGGCAATGGATATTGAACAGCTCAACGCGATAAATTACACCGAAACCAGTCTTGAATTTATAAAATGGCAGCCGCTTCTGATATGGGCTGCGGCGGGGATAATTGCGTGGGCAGTTTCGCTTTTTGCGCTTTTTAAGCCGCGTAAAGCGCCCGCGAAGCTGAAAATTGACCAAAAAAGCGGAAAAAAATACTGCAATATAATTGATTGCTGCATTTGCTGCGTTCGGCTTGTGATCCTGCTTATGCTCGGCGAGGGGTGCTATCTGCATATGTGCGCGATTTTGCAGCTTGAAAGCTCGTTTTCGCTGCAGCTGATAATTGACGCGGTGATAATTGTGTTGCTTATCCTGTTCACGCGGACTCGACTGCAATCACTTTATGAATCGCAGCACGACGACGAGCCGCAGAGAACTATAACCGAAGATTGAAAGGAAACGAAGCTATGCATTGCAGCAGCTATAAAATAATTGAGAAAAAGGCGATCTCGGAGAATATTTTTTCTTTTGAGATTTACTGTCCCGAGGTTGCGGAAGAAGCAAAATGCGGACAATTTGTTCATATTCGCGTGCCGTCATGTACACTTCGCAGACCGATTTCCATATGCGAGGTAAACCGCGCAGACGGAACGCTCCGCATTGTTTTCGAGATACGCGGAGCCGGAACGGAGAAGCTCGCAGAGTTGAATAAAGGTGACTTTATCGACATGATTGCGCCGCTCGGAAATGGGTTCACTGTGAAAGAGCTTCCCGAGGGAAAGCGTGTTATTGTCGTCGGTGGGGGAATCGGCGTTCCGCCAATGCTCCAGACTGCGAAGTCATACAAGAAAGCGACGGCGATACTCGGTTTTCGCAGCTTTGACCGCGTTATTTTGAAACGCGACTTTGAAGTGAACGGAATCGAAACAATTATTTGTACAGACGACGGAAGCGTCGGTTATCACGGCGTTGTTTCCGACCCGCTGAGCAGCGAACTTGAAAAGGACGATGTCGGAGCGGTGTTTGCCTGCGGTCCGAAGCCTATGCTTGCGTCTGTGATGCAGCTCGCGAAAGAGCATGGCGTTTTCTGTGAGATTTCGCTTGAAGAACGCATGGCGTGCGGCGTGGGAGCCTGTGTCGGGTGCGTTTGCCGCATTATGCGCGGCGGTGAAGAAAAGCTGCTGCGCGTCTGCAAGGACGGTCCCGTATTTAATGCCGAGGAGGTAATTCTGTAATGAAAGATCTATCCGTAAAGGTCGCGGGAATAACATTTCCGAACCCGGTCATCGCCGCTTCGGGAACATACGGCTTCGGCGAGGATTACGCGCCGCTTTATCCGCTGAACAAGCTAGGTGGAATTTCATGTAAAGGCACTACTATGAACGAAAAGCCCGGAAATCTTCCGCCGAGAATTGCGGAAACGACTGCGGGTATGCTGAACGCCGTCGGACTTCAGAACCCGGGCGTTGAAGTGTTCGTAAATCACTACCTCCCCGAACTGAAAAAGAACGGCAACGTTATCATTGCGAATATCGCTGGCGCGGAACTGGACGATTACCGCAGGATCGCGCAGCGGCTCGACAGCACGGACGTGGATATGCTCGAGCTTAACATTTCCTGCCCTAATGTAAAGCAAGGCGGAGCGACGTGGGGAACTACCTGCGAGGGCGCGGCAGCTGTCACAAAGGCAGTGAAAAGTGTAACAAAAAAGCCTGTAATGGTGAAGCTTACGCCAAATGTTACAAATATTACTGAAATCGCAAAGGCTGTCGAGGCTGAGGGCGCAGACTGCATTTCGCTTATCAATACTCTGCTCGGAATGCGCATCGACATACGCACAAAAAGACCTATCCTTCACAACAATGTCGGCGGTTTTTCGGGACCTGCGATATTCCCCGTGGCTGTCCGTATGGTGTGGCAGGTTGCGAATGCGGTGAATATCGACGTGGTAGGAATGGGCGGAATTTCCACAGGCGAGGACGCTGTTGAAATGATGATGGCGGGCGCAAAGGCTGTTCAGGTCGGAACGGCAATATTTACCGACCCGTACGCACCATTGAAAATAATTGACGGAATTGAGCGGTACATGACGGAGAATAATATTGATAGCCTCTCCCAGATAAGCGGTTCGGTAAAACCGTGGTGACGTTCATACTTTAAATATTGATGAACGCCGAATGAAAACATACATTAAGTATTGACGTTTAGCTCAAAATGTTGTATAATAAAAGTTATACGAATTGAGGTGAAATGCTTGACGGAAAGAATGACGGTTGCTGCGGCAATGGTGAAATGTCTTGAAATGGAAAAGATACGCCATGTGTTCGGTTATCCCGGCGCAGCTATCTGCCCTTTTTACGATGCTCTTCTTGAGTCTGATATTGAGCATATCCTTGTAAGACATGAGGCAAACGGCGGACACAGCGCAAGCGGCTACGCGCGCATGACCGGAAAGCCTGCCGTGTGCATTGCAACGTCGGGTCCCGGCGCTACAAACCTGATAACTGCCATCGCGACAGCGTATATGGACAGCATTCCGCTTATCGCTATAACGGGTCAGGTGAATTCCGACCAGATAGGGCGCGATGTCTTTCAGGAAGCTGATATAACGGGTTCGGCTGAACCGTTTGTGAAACATAGTTTTCTCGTGAAGAATCCCGAGGAAATCTGCAAGGTTTTTAAACAGGCTTTTTTCATTGCGGGAACGGGCAGACCCGGTCCTGTTCTTATAGATATTCCTATGGACGTGCAAAAGCAGGAATGTGATTTTTCGTATCCCGAAAGCATTGAGATACGTTCTTACAAGCCGCGTTCAGAGGGAAATAAATTGCAGATAAAACGCGTCTGCGAAGCGATTGCAAAGGCGAAAAAGCCCCTTATTTGTGCGGGCGGCGGAATTTTTACGGCAAATGCAAAGGACGAGCTTCGCCGTGTTGCGGAGCTTTGCGATATTCCCGTTATCAACACGATGATGGGGCTTAGCAGCATGGATATGTCGCATAGGCTGTATTTCGGAATGCTCGGAATGCACGGCGTTAAATCAGCAAACTACGCAGTCGCGAACTGCGATCTGTTCATTTTGCTCGGTGCGCGCGTCGGCGACCGTGCGGTCACGGCTATACAGCAGCTCAGCGGCATTGAAGTAATTCATATTGACATTGACCCCGCCGAAATCGGCAAGAATCTTTCGGCAACAACGCCTTTGGTAGGCGATCTGAAAATCATTCTGAATCAGATAATCGAAACAGCAAGCGAATTGAAGCATACAGCGTGGGTGGACGAGCTTACGGAAGTGAAGAACGCGGCGGGAACGCTGATTTCCGAGGAAAAGCCCGGAACAGTCAACCCCAAGCTCTTTATTCACAGGCTTAACGAACATTTGCCCGATTCGTCGGTTGTGGTTGCCGATGTCGGTCAGAATCAGATATGGACGGCGAACAATATTTTCCTGCGCGGAGGCAGATTTATGACTGCGGGCGGCATGGGAACAATGGGATATTCGATACCCGCGGCTATCGGCGCGAAAAAGGCAAGTCCCGAGTCGCAGGTAATTGCGATATGCGGCGACGGAAGTTTTCAGATGCAGATGATGGAGCTTGCTACGGCGGTTCAGCACAAAATTGCCGTAAAGATAATCGTGATGGTGAATCACTATCTCGGAATGGTTCGCGAGGTTCAGGAAAACGCTTATCATAACCGTCTTATCGGAGTAAGCCTTGACGGAAGCCCGCAGTTCGACATGATCGCGCGCGCATACGGGATAAAGGCTGAGACGGTCGATAGTCTGGCTTATGCGGATGAGGCGATAAAGAGGCTTATCGAGTCTGACGAACCGTATCTTCTTCAGGTTATTGTTGGCGAAAAAGAAAAAACTATATTATAATGTTCATATTTTTAGACACTATGAACACCGGTGAGGGATATGAAGCACACGATTTCTATTCTGGTTGAAAACAGGGCGGGCGTTCTGGCGAGGGTCGCCGGGCTGTTTGCGCGGCGCGCGTATAATATCGACAGCCTTGCGGTAGGCGTTACGGACGATAAGCAGGTTTCGCGCATAACTATTGTTGTTGAAGGCGACGAGTATATACTTGAGCAGATACTCAAGCAGCTTAACAAGCTGATAGACGTAATCAAGGTAAAATCGGTAAGCGAACAGGAACTTTTGTCGCGTGAACTGGTTCTGTTTAAGGTATCATGCACGCCTGCGCAGCGGGCCGAGCTTATCGCAATAGCAAAGATAGCCGAAGCGAAAATTTCCGATATTTCCGTCACGACAATGACACTGGAAATTTCCGATTATGAGGCGAAAATATGCACTTTTGAGGAGCTTCTGCGGCCGTACGGCATAAAGGAAATTGTCCGCACGGGAACTATAGCGATACAGCGCGGAAGCACTGCATTAACACTGTAATCACGCTGAATAAGCGCTAATACAAAAAGGAGATATAAAGAAATGGCAAAGATTTTTTATCAGGAAGACTGCAACATTTCCTTACTTGACGGTAAGACGGTTGCGATTATCGGCTACGGCAGCCAGGGTCACGCTCACGCGCTCAACTTAAAGGACAGCGGCGTTCGCGTTATCATCGGTCTTTACGAGGGCAGCAAGTCCTGGAAGAAGGCTGAAGAAGCAGGATTCGAAGTTTACACCGCTTTTGAAGCTGCTAAAAGGGCTGACATTATCATGATACTCATCAACGACGAAAAGCAGGCTGATCTTTACAAGCAGAGCATTGAGCCTAACCTTACGGCAGGAAAAATGCTCATGTTCGCACACGGCTTCAACATTCACTTCGGTCAGATCGTTCCGCCCGCAGATGTTGACGTTGTAATGATCGCACCCAAGGGTCCGGGACACACCGTTCGTTCCGAATACACTATCGGCAGAGGCGTTCCTTGCCTTATCGCAGTTCATCAGAATGCTTCTGGCAGAGCTTTTGACATCGGTCTTGCTTATGCGGCAGGTATCGGTGGTTCGAGAGCAGGCGTTCTCGAAACGACATTTAAGATGGAAACCGAAACAGACCTGTTCGGCGAGCAGGCAGTTCTCTGCGGCGGCGTTACTGCTCTTATGAAAGCGGGCTTTGAAACGCTTGTTGAAGCAGGCTATGACCCCCAGAACGCTTACTTCGAGTGTATTCACGAAATGAAGCTTATCGTTGACCTTATCTACAAGGGCGGTTTCAAGATGATGCGCTACTCGATTTCCGATACCGCTGAATTTGGCGATTATGAGGTCGGCAAGCGTATTATCACCGAGGATACCAAGAAGGAAATGAAGAAGGTTCTTTCTGAAATTCAGGACGGCACATTCGCCCGCAACTGGATCATGGAGAATAAGATGGGTCGTGCGCATTTCAACGCGTGCAGACGTATCGAAGGCGAACATCAGCTCGAAAAGGTCGGCGCTGAACTTCGCAAGATGTACGAGTGGAACGACGAAAAGTAATCTTTTAAACGGGTACGGCGGCTTTTGCCGCCGTATTTTTTAACGAAAAATGAAACGACATGATTTTTATCGCTTCTTAATAAACTTTATTTATCCGAATATCTGTCCGTGCTGCGGGGAAATTATCGGATATAACGACGCGTTTTGCGGCGGGTGCGCAGAAACGCTTGAACCGTGTACAGTGAACACGAAAATCAAATTCGCAGATGATTTCGCGGCATTCTGTATTTACAAAGATAATGCTGCGCAGGCGGTTCAGCATTTCAAAGACGAACCGTGCGGAAATACCGCGTACGCTTTTGCGCACTGCATTTTCAGGGCAATAACCGAAAAAGGATTTGCTGAGTGTGTTGACGAAATAGCTTTCATCCCAATGACGCGGGTGGATCATAATAGGCGCGGCTACAATCAGACCGAGCTTATCGCGCGCGAGCTGCATTTCATGATGAATATTCCGTATCGTAATGCACTGGTGAAGCTGAGAAAGACTCGCCGCCAGAAAGAACTTTCCGGCGAGGAAAGAAAGCAAAATATCGCGGGCGCATTTGCCGCCGCGCAGGGACTGCGGTTTGACGGCAAAAATGTGCTGATTATTGATGATGTATGCACGACGGGAAGCACTCTTTCCGACGCGGCGCGTGCGCTTCGTGAGGCGGGCGCGGAGCGTGTTTTTGCGGCAGCTTTCGCCAAAACGCAGATATTGCCGCGAAACTCTTGACGAATTCCGAAAAAAACTATATAATAGCTTAAAAGGAGGCTTGAAAAATGAAGATTTTCTATGATTTGAACGGAACGCTGTATGCGAATATTACAAACAAATGCCCATGCGCCTGCACTTTTTGCATTCGTAAAAATGCGGATTCTGTCGGCGAAAATGACAGCCTTTGGCTTGAACACGAACCGACTGTCGAAGAAATAAAGGCGGCTTTCGACGCGGTTGACAAGTCGAAGTATGACGAAGTTGTTTTCTGCGGCTACGGCGAACCGATGGAAAGAGCGTTCGAGCTTATCGAGAGCGCAAAATATATCAAGGAAACTTCGGGAATGAAAGTCAGAATAAACACAAACGGACTTGTTTCGCTTATTCACCCGACTTTTGATCTGTACTCCATGCGCGGCGTTATCGACAGCCTTTCCATAAGCCTCAACGCCTCTGATCCCGACAAGTATTACGCTATCACGCGGTCGAAATTCGGACTTCCGTCGTATAATTCCATGCTGAATTTTGCTATAATTTCGTCGTCGTTCATTCCGCACGTCATATTCACGATAGTGGGAGTCGTTGACGAAGAGGAAATCGCTGCCTGTCGCAGGAGGGCGGAGGATCTCGGAATCCCGCTTAAAGTCAGAAGCTATATTTCCGACAATGTCGCTTATAATTGATTGGAGTGAATTTTATGCTGATAAAATTGGCGGGGATTGTTCCCGAGTCGTATGTTGACGGTCCCGGAATACGCTTTACCGTTTTTGTTCAGGGCTGCCCGCATCACTGCAAGGGCTGTCACAATCCCGAAACGCACGATTTTAACGGCGGTCGGCTTGCCGACGTGGACAAAATATTCGGAAAAATTACAAAAGCCCCGCTTATAAAGGGCGTCACTTTTTCGGGCGGCGAGCCTTTCTGCCAACCCGAGCCGCTCAACTATCTTGCGGGACTGCTCAAGAAAAAATGCTATCATGTCATGAGTTATTCGGGCTATACTTTTGAGGAATTGCTCAAAATGTCGGAGGAAAATTCCGATATAAAGGGTCTGCTCGAAAAGCTTGATATTCTCGTTGACGGACGTTTTGAGCTGTCGCAGAGAAGCCTTGAACTAAAGTTTAAAGGCAGCCGTAATCAGCGGCTTATCGACGTACCGAAAAGTCTGAAGGAGGGCAGAGTTGTTCTCTGTGAGATATAAAGCGATTGCACTTTCTGCGCTGCTGCTTTTGTTCGGCTGTTTATGCGGCTGTGAAAAGGGAAGCGGCGCTTATATTTTTAAGGCGGCGATCGTCGGAAACCCAAAAACGCTCGACCCGCAGACGGCGCTTGCCGACAGCTCCGCAAATATAATTTATAACACTTTCCGAGGGCTTTTCGGGTATGATACCGAGGGGAATATCGTGCCTGATATGGCGGAAAGCTATTCCGTGAGCGGCGACGGATTGGAGTGGACGTTCACGCTGCGCGGCGGAGTGTACTGGTACGCGGACGATTTCAGCGCGAAATGTACTGCCGACGATTTCGTTTTCGCATTTCGCCGTCTTATAAACCCAGCCGTTAAATCAGCGGGCGCCGCCGATTTTTTCGTGCTGAAAAATGCGGAAAAAATAAATAAAGGAACGATGACCGACCTATCAATGCTCGGCGTTGAGGCGGTGAATGAAACGACGCTGAAAATAACGCTCGAATACCCCGACTCGGATTTGCCCGTTTTGCTGGCTTCGTCGGCGGCAATGCCGTGCAACGAGGAATTTTTTGAAACGACCGAGGGCAGGTACGGCTTATCGGCGGACTGCGTTGCTTCAAACGGCGCGTTTTATGTACATACATGGAGCTACGACGAATGGAGCGAGGACAGCAACTATTTCATACTCCGCCGCAATACTCTGAATGTTCCGCCCGACGATGAAAGTATACCTGTCGGCATGAATTTTTTCATTGACGCGAAAGAAGCGTGCTCGGATTTTTGCGACGGAACATTCGGCGCGTATATCACCGACAGCGCGGAAGAGATAAGCGAGCTGAGCGGGAAATATACATATAATACATACGAAACTGCCGTCTGGGGACTTGTGTTTAACCCGAAGCGCTTTTCGGACGCGCAGCTTCGGCTTAAATTTGCGGAAAAATGTACTTTTTCGGACTCGGATTGTTACCGCTCGGCATGGCGGATAACGCCGCCGTTTAATTACAGCGAAAAAAACAGCGCTTCGCTTTCGGCAGATGATATAGAAATGCCTGCGTCGGTGAACGTGGTAATGCCGCAGAATATGGAACTGCGCGAACAGATGAACGCCGTCGCACAGGAATGGCGAACGTCATTCGGCATAAGCTGCAGTGTTTTTGAGCCTGAAACACAGACGTATGAACAGCGGATTCAAAGCGGAGATTATGATATTGCGCTGGTGCGTATCTCGGGGACGAATTCATCAAAATATGCTTATCTTAGCGCATTTTTGTCGAATTCACCGAGAAATTTCACGGGTCAGAACAGCAAGAAGTTCGACCATATCCTCGACAGCGCGAAAAAGGAACAGAACGAAGCGATACGAGAAAGCTACTATTCCGAAGCGGAAAGCTTTCTGCTTGAAAGCGGGCTGTTCGCGCCCGTATGTTCGCAGACGGACTATGTTTTCTTCGGCAAAAAATCACAGGGAATGTGCTATAATCCGTATCTCGGCGCATATATAGCTATCAAATAAAAAGGAACGGTAAAACAATGTACAAGGAAAAACTCGACAAGATTCTTTTAAAGGTGCAGAAGCCTTCGCGATATATCGGCGGTGAGCTGAATTCAATCGAAAAAAATCCCGCCGACGTAACCATGCGGTTCGCGTTCTGCTTCCCCGACACCTACGATATAGGTATGTCGCACCTGGGCATGAAGATTTTGTATTCGCTGATAAACAATGTGCCCGAATATTGGTGCGAGCGCGTTTTTATGCCGCTTCCCGATATGGAAGAGCAAATGCGAAAAAATGATATTCTGCTGTACGGTCTGGAGAGTCTTGAACCGATAAAGAACAGCGATTTTATCGGATTTACTCTGCAGTATGAACTTTCGTTCACCAACATTCTTGCCATGCTTGATTTAGCGGGGCTTCCCGTTTTCGCAAAGGACAGACCCGACCTCACGCCTATTGTATGTGCGGGTGGACCCTGCGTGTGCAACGCCGAGCCTATCGCGGATTTTATTGATCTTTGTATTCTCGGCGAGGGCGAGGAAGTGAACCTCGAACTTATGCGGCTGCTTGAGCAGTGCAAAAAGGAAGGCTGCACAAAGCACGAGTTTCTTGTGCGCGCGGCGCAGATAGAGGGAATTTATGTGCCGTCGCTGTATAAAATCGAATACAATGCCGATAACACGATTGCTTCAATAACCCCGACCGAGGGCGCTCCCGCGACTGTTCGGAAACGCATAATCCGCGATTTTGACAAGACTTTCTACCCCGAAACATTTGTCGTGCCGTTTTCGGAAATCGTTCACGACCGTGCGGTCGTCGAAGTTCTTCGCGGCTGTATACGCGGCTGCCGCTTTTGTCAGGCGGGTTATCTTTATCGTCCGTTCCGCGAAAAATCGGTTGATACTATTGAAAAAGAAACGATCTCGCTTTGCGAATCCACAGGCTATGACGAGGTTTCGCTCTCGTCGCTCAGCACAAGCGATTACAGCGAAATCGAGGGTCTTCTCGACAGGCTCACGAATTATACGGACGGCGAGCGGATAAATCTCGCGCTCCCGTCAATGCGTATCGACCGTTTCAGCGACGAACTGCTCCAAAAGATAAAAAGCGTGCGCAAAAGCGGGCTTACATTCGCCCCCGAGGCGGGTACGCAGCGCCTGCGCGACGTAATAAACAAGAATATTACAGAAAAAAATGTCCTGGACAGCTGCCGCATTGCTTTCGAGGGTGGATATACCGCCGTAAAGCTCTACTTTATGCTTGGACTTCCGACCGAAACGCTTGAGGATATGGACGGAATAAAGGACTTGTGCGAAAAAATTATCGACCTTTATTACACTATCCCGAACCGCCCGAAGGGTAAGAGCGTTCAGATCTCCGTTTCGCTTTCAACATTTATCCCAAAGCCTTTCACCCCGTTCGAGTTCGAACCGCAGCCGACCGAGGACGTCATAGACGAGCGCCAGAAGTACATTCTGAGCATTATAAATTCGCGCAAGGTCAATATAAGTTGGTCGAGATACCCGATAACGGTGCTTGAAGCGGCGCTTGCGCGCGGCGACAGACGGCTTTCGCAAGTCGTTTATACTGCGTGGAAGAAAGGCTGCAAGCTCGACGGCTGGAACGAATACTACCGCTTTGACTTGTGGCAGGAGGCGTTCCGCGAGTGCGGCATAGATATGTCGTTTTATGTCAACCGCCGCCGCGAATATGACGAGATAATGCCGTGGAGCCACATGGATATTCTTGTCTCGAGGGATTTTCTTATCCGCGAAAACAAGCGCGCACATGAGGGAGTTCCTACCAAAAACTGTCGTGAACAGTGCGCAGGCTGCGGCGTAAACAAGTGTATCGGAGGGAACTGCTTTGAATAATATCCGAATTTTTTTCAGTAAAACGGGGCGCGCCGTTTATATCTCTCACCTTGACCTGTACAGGCTATTTCAGCGTGCCGTAAAGCGCTGTAAGCTGCCCGTATGGGAAACGCAGGGCTTCAATCCGCACGTTTATATCACGTTTGCGCTTCCTCTCGCTCTCGGAACGGAGGGTGTGTGCGAGAGCCTTGACACGCGGCTTACCGAAGAACTGACGTTCGACGAGGTGCGCGAACGGCTGAACGCCGTTCTGCCCGGCGGGATTCGCGTGCTTGACGTTGCGGAGCCTGTGTACAAGAACACCGATATAGAAAAGTCCGAGTATGAAATCGAAATTTCCTGCGACGAAGCGAAGCTGACTGAATTTTTTGCGCAGGAAAAGATAATCACCGAAAAGAAAACAAAGCGCGGCATTGCCGAAATCGACCTGAAACCTGTTATTGAAATTGCAGAGCGCAGAGAGGGCTTTATAAAAATGCTGCTTCCGTCGGGAACCGAAACGAATATCAGTCCTAATCTTGTTTTTGACGCGTTCGAGCGTTTTTCGGGCGGTGAAATTGACTCGCTGAAGATAAAACGGACGAATGTTTACTGCAAAAACGGCGAAATTTTCAGATAATTTCATATTTTTCTTGAAAAAAGTCTTGCAATTCGCGTGAAAAAGTGTTATAATATAAAAGCATTTGTAACCGTTGCAGACGCAACGAGAGTTAATGCCGGGCTATTGCCCACACATTAAATAGGTATTCCGCTGTGTGAAAGCGTCGAAGCGGCGCTTCTCCGCGCAAAGGCGCGGCTGTAATCCTATCGCATAAGAATGCCGAAAAAACAGGAGGAACATAAAATGGATGCACTCAAGCTCATCGCACAGGACAGCATGAAGAACGACGTACCTCAGTTCAATGTCGGTGACATTGTAAAGGTACACGTAAAGATCACCGAAGGTGACAAGTCCCGTATTCAGGTATTCGAGGGAACCGTTATCGCAAAGAAGCACGGCGGTATCAACGAAACCTTTACGGTAAGACGCGTTGCTCACGGCTGCGGAATCGAAAGAGTATTCCCGCTCCACTCGCCCTCGGTTGACAAGGTTGAGATCGTTAGACAAGGTATTGTCCGCAGAGCTAAGCTTTATTACCTCAGAGACAGAGTTGGTAAGGCTGCTAAGGTTAAGGCAAAATATTAAGCCAATACCCCCTGTAAAAATAGACGATTGCGGTAATAACGGACTTCGGTTCGTTATTACTCCAATTTGGCTATTTTTTCTTCATTTTTGGGGAAATTAGTTTCACGGGAAGGGAGCTTTTCTATGGAAGAACAGGAAATAACGGAGCGTCCGGAAGCTTCTGCCGAGGAAATATCCGCTTCCGTAAATGAAAAATCAAAAAAGAAAAAAATGTTTGAATCAGAGCTGCTTGACTGGTTCGATACGGTTGTCGGCTCGGTGCTTGCAATTATTGTAATATTTACTTTTTTCACCCGTCTTTCGACGGTCGATGGCTCTTCGATGCTGCCTACGCTTCACGATAAGGAACGTATGCTTGTAAGTGATTTCTGCTACACGCCCGACCATAACGACATTATCGTTCTCTGGGCGGAAAATCTTTACAATGAGGATACGCAGAGCATGGGAAAAGCAATCGTAAAGCGTATTATCGGGCTTCCCGGAGATACGATAGAAATCGATTTTTCGACAGGCGTTGTATACCGCAACGGCGAAGCGCTCGCACTTGAAGTGAAAGACGGCGCTCTTTATGAGGACGGCCACACCATAAACGACCTGACGCTGACG
>USOZ01000010.1 GCA_900556525.1 uncultured Oscillospiraceae bacterium
AGTAAGGGTGAAGTCGTTACAAGATCAAGGTCGAACTCGCGTTCGAGCCGCTCCTGGATGATCTCCATGTGGAGCAGTCCGAGGAATCCGCATCGGAATCCGAAGCCGAGGGCCTGTGAGCTCTCGGGCAGGAAGGTCAGCGAGGCGTGGGCGAGATCGTCATCGACTTCTACGACAAGCTCAAGACCATCTCCAAGGGCTATGCCTCCTTTGACTATCATGTCAGAGACTTCCGCCCGGCGCGGCTGGTGAAGCTGGATATTCTTCTCAACGGAGAGCCGGCCGATGCGCTTTCCACGCTTATCCATGAGGACCGTGCCTATGATTTCGGCAGAAAGATCTGCTTGAAGCTCAAGGACCTGATCCCGCGTCAGCAGTTCGATATCGCCATCCAGGCTGCGATCGGGGCGAAAATCATTGCCCGGGAAACTGTCCGCCAGGTGCGTAAGGATGTGACTGCCAAATGCTACGGCGGTGATGTGACGCGAAAGAGAAAGCTTTTGGAGAAACAGAAGGAGGGAAAGAAGCGTATGCGTCAGATAGGTACTGTCCAGGTGCCTCAGAGTGCGTTCATGGCTGTCCTTAAACTCGATTCATAATGAAAAAGGTAGCTGTTCTGCTGACTGTCCACAACAGGCGGGAAAAGACATTGGCCTGTCTCGAAAACTGCTATCGTCAGATAGATTCGATGAAGGGGGATGATTCATATTCCTTTTCGGTCTATCTGGTGGATGACGGTTCTACTGACGGGACTTCTGAGGCTGTCCTGCAGACTTATCCCCAGACTCATGTCATCAAGGGTGACGGTTCATTGTTCTGGAATCACGGAATGAGGACCGCCTGGGACGCGGCTGCTGCGGATGAACAGGATTTCTATCTTTGGCTCAATGATGATACATTGATGAAGGAAGGCGCTCTTTCCTGCATTATGGAGACGTCTGAGTTCCTCAGGCACAAGTCCATCGTGGTCGGTACTACAGAGGATGCAAAAGGAAAATTGAGCTATGGCGGTTCCGTGTCAGATTTTCAATGGCAACATTGTCCTTGTTCCGTCTCATGTCTATCGGATTCTAGGGAATCTGGATCCTCATTACAGTCATAGTTTCGGAGACTTCGACTATGGCGCCAGGGCAATGAAGGCCAAGGTTACGGAGGTCGTGGCTCCGGGCGTCCTGGGCATATGCGACAGAAATCCTGGTGTGCCTAAATGGCGTAACCGCGCATATACTCTCAAGGAGCGTGTGGCTTTTCTGCATAGTCCCAAGGGGCGTCCGCCGCGTGAACAGTTTCTGTACGACTGCCGCTGCCAGGGGCTCTTCTTTGCGGTGTTCCACGGAATGTCGATAGCTCTGAAGGTGTTTTTCCCGAAAAGGAATGCTTAGTATGTCGAAATTTTCTTCTTATGTCAAGTCAATGAGATTGAGGACGTTGCCTCTGTCTCTTGCCGGTGTCTGCCTTGGAATTATGCTTGCGGCAGGAGAAATTCCGAGGATTGCTGGAATGTTCGGTCTGGAAACATCGGTACGTCCGAATATAAACGGCGTTATCAATACGGCGCAGTCGGCGGTACACCTCAAACAGATGGTTACCGCCGTATCGAAAAAGTAAGGGGGAGGCAGAAACATTATGTACATTTATCCCGACAACCTCAAAGCCGCGCCGATGCTGTTCCTGTGGCGGCTGAAAGATCTCGCCATGATTGGGATCGGCGCACTGATCGCCGTGTTCGCTATGGCACAAACAGGGGTTACAATTCCGCTGATCGCAACCATTGTTTACGGCTTTCTTGCGATACGATTTGAGGACACATCTATATTGGATTTTATCAAATATGCTGTGAAATATTTTTTTATAGAGCAGCAGGAATATCGGTGGAAAATTTAGCTGGACTTCTCAAAACGGCTGTGGTATAATCGTCGTGGAGGTGATAGACGTGCGCAGAATAATAAAGAACTGCATAAAGTGCAATTTATGCGGAGATATAATCGTTTCGGAGGATCGTCACGACTTCAAAAGCTGCAAGTGCGGCACGGTATCTGCAGACGGCGGTAACGAATATTTGCGGCGCAGCTATAAGAACAGCCCCGATGATTATACCGAACTTTCAGAATATGAGGAAACCGAAGATAGGAGGTAATTTTGAAGAGCAAAAATCAACAGCAAAACAACCAAAGCACCCGACAGCTCCTCGGAATCGAGGACATAACCGAATATTCACTCAAGACCGCTTTGAATGAGGCGGTCTTTTTCAGTATCAAGCCGAGCAATATTTCGGTGATGTCGGAGGCGGGATTGTCGGCGAAAATATACTCGCTGATGAGCGTTCTCAAGGGCTTGACGGAAATAGAAATTCTCTGCGTGAACTCGCGCGAGAGCTTCGAGGGCAACAAAAATCACTTGAAAGCACTCGCGAAAAAAGAGGAAAATCCTGCGGTAAGAAAGCTGCTCGAACAGGACGCGCAGCACCTCGATCACATTCAGGCGATGACCGCAACGGCGCGGGAATTTCTGCTTATCGTGCGTATCCGCGGACTTAAAGATAAGGAGATTTTTTCCTACTTGAATCGCATAGAAAAAACACTCAATGAGAACGGATTTTCCGCTAGAAAATATGCCGGCGAGGATATAAAGACGCTCCTCGCGGTCTATTTCGAACAAAACGTGACAACGGAAAAATTTGAAAACGCGGACGGAGAAAGGTGGATTTTAAATGGCTGATAAACTTGTATTAAACGCAAATATGATCTGCAAGGCGGACAGATTCATCCCCAAGAAATGCGCTGTGGAAAAGGTTATCGAGGTGTCCGATTCGGAGTTCAGAACATTTATCGAGAACCCGATGAAACGCAATTATTATCTTCCGCAGTACAAAGATTTAATGGGATATTATGATGACTCGTACCACGGAGTCCTGTTCGTCAACATGGAAAACGGCGACGGTTTGCTCGTCAATTCCGAGGGTTACGATTATGCGCGTTACTCGCAGTATATCCCGAACGCTCGCGGAATTATTAGAGATTTTGAACAGACAGCAGCGCTTGAAAATTTGAAAACTCGCATGGACTGTTGCATTGACAAATGGCTTGAAAAGTACGAAGACGAGAGCAAATTCGACATTCCCTTGACGGATCTTATTAACGATGTCGATTTCGGCGAGTTTTTTACGGAGTATGCTTCGGAGAGGTTGTCCGGCGATCCGAGGATCGAACGCTGTGAGCTGACACCGAACGACATTGAGGTGACCAAACGCGAGTTGGTAGAAACAAAGCTGTACTGCCCACTGAAAATTATGATCGAAGATGAGGACGGCTGCGATTTGATCGAGATTGATTCGGCAAATTATATCGATTACGATTTTGAGATTAACGCGCATATCCGAGAGAACTTGAACTCCGATGAAGATGCTGTGAAGCGCGGTCTGGCGGCGTACTTACACGATGGAAATCTTGATAAAAAAGTCTATTCCATTATGCCGATGGTGGAAACCCTCAACGGAAATTTGTACGGTATGGCGGTAGTGCAGTCTTACGGTGAGCTTGACAAAGCGGAAACCGCCGACCTTATCGGGTATGTCACCTCACAATACGCGGACGGCTTTGGAGAGGGCTTGGAGCAGCACCCCGTAACGCTCGGCGGGGATGAGGTATATATTTCTCTTTGGAACAGCGATGATTATTATCTCAAACCCGAGTCCGAATTATTTCACGATCAAAAACTTGATCAGACAATGGGAGGTTTATCTTGAAGAAGAAAATAAGCACAGTCGATAAAGAATTTACGACCAAACCGCAAAAGAACTTCTTGGATATGATAGCGCCGTCCGTGATAAAATTTTTCACGGACTATTTTATTTGCGGAAACACATTCCGCTGCGTATGGGCATTAAGGGAATATCCGACCTCAACAAGCGAACAGGCTATATTGCGTTACCTCGGTGAAAAAGACGGCGTTACCTTGCGAATTTATACGCGCCCCGTAACCGCCGCTGAGGAAAAGCGGATCATCGCGAACGCCGCAAACAAGAACCGTATGCAGCGCAATTCCACCAACGATTTGCAGCAGACGGTCGCCGCTGAAAGCAACCTGCAGGATGTGGCGCAGCTCGCCGCAGATATGCACCGAAACCGCGAACCGCTACTACACACAGCGGTTTTCCTTGAAATGATTTCGGATAATCTGGATAATCTCCGCATTTTGCAGACTGAGGTGCAGACAGAATTAGTGCGCTCCAAACTGAATGTGGACAGGCTGATGTTGCGCCAGCAGCACGGCTTTATGAGCGTAATGCCAAGCGGTAGGAATATGTTTCGTGAGCAGTTTGAGCGCGTTCTTCCTGCGTCCTCGGTCGCGAACCTTTATCCTTTTTCATTTTCCGGCAAGACCGATGAGAACGGGTTCTATTTAGGGAGGGATAAGTTCGGGTCGAACATTATTGTAGATTTCGATAAGCGCTCGGACGATAAAACCAACGCCAACACGCTTATACTCGGCAATTCCGGACAGGGAAAATCCTATCTGTTAAAGCTGATTCTGACCAATCTTCGCGAGAGCGGAAAGAATATAATCTGCCTCGATCCCGAAATGGAGTACGTCGACTTGACAAAAAATCTCGGCGGCTGTTTTATCGATCTGATGTCGGGAGAGTATATTATAAATGTACTCGAGCCGAAATCATGGGGCGATGAGCGGGGTGACCCCGCTGTCGATTCCGCGCTTCGCGCGGATGATGAAAATGTCCCGAAAGCGTTCAGATTTAAGACCAAGCTGTCGCAGCATATCAGCTTTCTGCGCGATTTTTTCCGCATCTATAAGGATTTTTCCGACCGCGAGATAGACACGATAGAATTACTTCTCATAAAGTTATACGAGAAATTCGGAATATCAGACGACACGGATTGGAATAAAATGCAGCCCACAGATTATCCGATACTTTCGGATTTTTATGAGTTGGTGGAGGCTGAATATAAGGCTTTTAATCCGAAAGAAAAAAGCCTCTACACCGCCGAAAACTTGCAGAATATATGCCTCGGGCTGCACTCGATATGCAAGGGTGCGGAGAGCAAATTCTTTGACGGACACACGAATATTACGGACAGTAGATTCGTCACTTTCGGCGTAAAAGGACTGCTCCAGGCAAGCAAAAATATCCGCAACGCTCTGCTGTTCAACGTCCTCGCGTATATGTCCGAGCAGCTTCTGAGCCGCGGAAATACCGTCGCAAGCATAGATGAGTTTTATTTGTTTTTGACAAATCTCACGGCAGTCGAGTACATCAGAAATTTCATGAAACGCGTCCGCAAAAAAGAGTCCGCCGTTATTTTGGCGAGTCAGAATATCGAGGACTTCCTCGTGGAAAACGTTCGCGAGCTGACAAAGCCGCTGTTCTCGATACCGACGCATATCTTCCTGTTCTATCCCGGAACTATCGAAAAGAAAACCTATATGGATACGCTTCAGGTTGAGGATTCCGAGTACGGGCTTATACAGTTTTCACAGCGCGGGGTGTGTCTTTACAAGTGCGGCAACGAACGGTATTGCTTATGCGTGATCGCGCCCGATCATAAGGCGGAGAAGTTCGGGGCGGCGGGAGGTAGATGATATGGCGGTATCTCCGGTTGTAATAAAGGCGGTCGTCACAGCGGCTACGGATAAGCGCACATGGAAGGTACTCGCTATACTGTTGGCGGCGATTTTTATGCCGTTGATCCTGCTTATTTTCATGATCGCCGCGATGTTTTCGGGAGTGGAAACGGCGAATAACGATCTGCTCGATTACAGTTTTGTTGGCACGTCTATGCCGAGCGAGTTCACCGATGAGCAACGCGGAGTGATCGAGGATATGCGGGAGTGGCTCGGCGAGCTGGACAAAATTATTTCTGAAAAAGAGAATAATGAGGACTGCAGCCTTGACAGGAACATGGTCAGGGCTGCGTTTTATTGTCTGAATTTCGGCGGGGAGCTTGCCGAAGAATTTGATTACGAAGCGTTCTGCGACTGCTTTGACGGGCTTTCTTTTGAACAGCTTAAAACGGCTCTTCAAAACGTTTCGGAGGAATTTCCACAATATATAATCACAGGAAATATTGAATATTCGATCCCCAAAGTTTACGAATATCTGAATGGGATGTAACATGACAGAGAAATTTAATTATGACAGCAGAACCTATATCGGCGCGACCGCGGAGGATTGCAAGGTGATACACCTTGCGCTCTCCGAGGGCAAAAAGCTGACGATAGACAGCAGCGGACGTGTTCGCGACGACACGGGACGGTGGATTGCGGACGGAAAGGAGCGTAACAATGCTTGAAATAACAATAGAAGAACTCGGAGCTAATGGCGGCAAGGTCGCGTATGTGTTGCTTCCGGCAAATAGAAACGATGTTATTGATGCGCTGGACAGGGCGAAAATCTATGGGGAAACTTTTTTGAGGATCGAGGAATGCGACGAGGTTCCCGAGTTCGTGGGATACGAATTCTCGGAAGAACCGACGCTTGAAGAACTGAATTTCCTCGCAAAACGGCTTGATGATTTTTTCGCGGACAAAGAGGATTTTACATCGATCATCGCCTACCGCGCGCTCTTGAAAAGAGGGTTTGGCACAATAGGCGAAGCGATAAACAGCACATATAATCTCCAGACTATACCCGTTTATCCGTGCAAAAATGTATACGCATACGGCGAGATCGTTTTGGAGAATGAAATGCTCGAAGGTCTCGAGGACGTTCCCGATGAATTGTACGATCTGCTTGACCCCGATAAGGTCGGACGCGCAATGATGGAACGCGAGGGCGGAGTTTTCATCGACGGTTATTACGCGATACCGGATTCCTACGAGCCTACCCTTGTATATGGTGAAGAACTTCCCGAGCGCATGGAGAACTGGATTTTCCGACTTGAAATTACGGGAAATCCCGCCGAGAATGAAGATGTTTCCGAAAAGGATTCTGAGGTTCTGACGCTCCCCGCTGATGAGGAATATATGCGGCAGCTCGCTGAAAAGGTCGGCGAAAAGCACATCAATGAATGCGTATACATCGGCTTTGAATCGGCGATTCCGCAGATATCCGACGTCTGCTTTGAGAGCATGGAGGACATCTACGCGCTGAACGATATAGCGCGGAGATATTCCGAATTATCCCGCGAGGACGCGGCAAAGTTCAAGGCGGTTCTCGAGCATGAGCTGTGGCGCGATTGGGATAAGATCAACGCCATACTTAACGATCTTGACTGCTATGAGTTTGACGGGACGGTCAATCATGTTTCCGAATTTGGCGAGAAATATCTTTCGGAAATGCTCCCGCCCGATTTTGACAGATCGCTTTTGAAAGGCGCTTGCACAGCCGAATTCGCAGAAAAAATAATTGCCGCGAACGAGTGCGCTTTTACCGAATACGGTGTTGTCTCAAAGCGCGGAGGTCACTTGTTCTCGGTGGTGGAGGCTCCCGAGCAGGAGCAAACCTCGGATTTTGAAATGGGAGGTATTTCATGAAATATCAGATAAAATGTGCCGATCCGGAACAACATTCCATGTTTTATTCGAACTGCGAACCCGCTCTGCGTAACGCTTGCGTAGGGCATTTGCGAATGGATTTCGGGAGCGATAACGAGTTTTTTTCAACGTGGTGGGAGAACCGCAGAGATTTAAAAGATAATGCTTTTAAGTCGGAATTAAACGATGTTGTGAATGAACTTCGCACGGACGGATTGCTGAAGAACAGAAGTGGAATGCAGCATTACTGCGCCACTCATCAGAACCTTAACTTGAATGAGAGCTACGGCTTTTCCGTGGAAACCGATGACCACCTTTTTCTCCTTCGATGTCGCCCCGAGCGCGCCAACTACGACTGCTATATGTACTGCTACGATAAGCGCGAGCTGCAGCTTGCACAGTCGCAGGAGCAGCTCGAATCACATTCACCGGAGATGTCATTATGAGCAGAAAAAATCATGAAACCGACTACGCCGCGGCACTTGAAAATGACTACGCTCGATGGTATGAACTGTTCACCAAAGGCGGCTTTGATCCGTCTTGGGCGGACGGTTCCAACTTGAACTTGGTGAGAAATCATATTCTTTATGACAAGGAGCAGCTCGCAAAACAGGAAAATTCGCTGTTAGGATTGCCCGAGGTTTACTACAGAGAAACGCCTCCGGAGGTCGATCCAGGCTACATGGCTCGCCCCAATGAGATTCGCGAAAACGCTCGTAAAGCGATGGAGATTATTGACGCGGACGAGAACTTGAAATTCGTTCGGGAGCAGTTCCCAAGCCTGTCCGAACAGCAAAGGAAGCGATGGTGCTTGTCTGCGATAATCAATTATGCGGAGAACTTGCGGCAAGCAATAGCGGCGGACGATTTCTTAACTATGCGGTTGTACGAACACCTTGACAGATACCTTGAGAGCTTCGAGAGCGCGGCGATCAAGATACGAAATCCGGAAAGTACACGGCGGATAAATGATAATCTGACCGTCTGCGCTCCCGAAGATGACGAGGAAATCGGTGAGGGTTTCGATGATGAATGTTCCGAAACAGAACAGGTAGAGGCCGAGCCGGAGGAAGATTTTCAGCTCAGATTATTTTAATTCGAAAGGAAAAAATGTACATGAAAGTTGTTATGGTTGAGCCGAATAAGCCCGCATATATAACAGAAATCGGTGACGATTATAAGTCGATCCATGATGCGGTCGGCGGTCTGATAGAGCCGATATATTTCCTCCATGAGCGCGGCGTAGTGATGGTCGGAAACGAGGAAGCGAAACTCCTCGGCATGGAGGGAAACAGGCGGTTCAACGATGGAATCGTTGCCGGACCGTTTTTTATCTGCGGCGATAACGGCGAGGACTTCTGCTCTTTGACGGACGCGCAATGCGAGAAATATGTCCAGCAATTCGCCGAGCCTCACACGATAACTCAGCAGGAAGTTGAGGACGATATGAAGATCGAAATATCATTTTTTTAGGGGGTATGGCTATGAAAAACACGGTAACAATTACGCTTGACGATAAAAAGGTTCAGGCGCTGAAAATGTATCTGTCGGAGAAGAAAACCTCGCTTGACGAGCAGCTCTCCGCATACGCCGAGCAGCTTTACGGCAAGATCGTACCGCAGAACGTGCGCGATTTTATTGACATGACTGCAAGGCAGCAGAGCGCAATAAAACCCAAAACCACCCATGCCAAGCCAACCAATCAGCCGTGACCGATTTTGAGACGGCTGTGTCGCGCTGTGTGCGATTTTGGCACGGCGGTAGGGTACGTTTCCCTCCGAGCTGTTCTCGAGCCGATTTGGTGCGGTTTTCGCGGAGTTTGCAAAACGCCTCTGCGAGCGGGGTGAGGGCGGTTCGGGGGTATAATTTTGATGCAGGAAAAAGGGCTTATGCCACCGCTGGCGGCATAAGCCCGTAAACACCGTCGGGCAAAGCCCGCCGGAGATTGAAAAAGTGATTAAAAAACGGGGATTGACTCGGATTTCTAATTAAGTCTTCGGCGGGAATGCGGCGGTTAAGCCAAATAAAGTGATACAAGGGAGCTTTGGTTGAAAAATCAAAGATTTTTCAGCCCCGTCGTTTTGTGCCTCAAACGATTATCTCGGCACAAAACTTCCTCCATAGGAAAGGTTGATTGTAATTGAGCGAAAATTCAAACAAAATCCGCACGGGATTTTACCTTGAAAAGGATCTGTTGGACGAATGTGACTGCTTTCTGGAGCAGTCCAATTCCCGTTCGAGAAACGAACTTGTCCGAAAGGCTATTGAATTTTATCTCGGGTATCTGAAAGCGCAGGACAATGTGGAGTACCTTGCTCCCGCGATCAAAAAATTAGTAACTGCGGCGGTAACTGCTTCGGAAGAAAAAACGTCGCGGCTGCTTTTTAAAATAGCAGTGGAGCTCGGAAAAATTTCAAATATGCTGGCAGCGGCAAACGAGGTCGATGACGAAACGCTCCGCGAGCTGCACATCATGTGCATCGACGAGGTGCGGAAGATCAACGGGATCATCACATATGACAGCGCCGCGAGATTTCAGAGGAACGACTGACGATGCCGAAAATAATTGTTGCCAGCAGATATCTCAAGCCCGCGGCAAAAGGTACTCGCGGTAATCTCGTGAAATATATCGCGACCCGCGAAACGGTTCAGAAATATTCTCCGAAACAAAAAAATGTTTCCGTGACGGAAAATCAAAAGCAGTTAATTTTTGAATTGCTGAAAATAAATTCGGACGGAAAAAAGCTGCCGGAATATTCGGACTATCTGAAAAATCCGTCAAAGGAAAACGCTTCGGAGCTGTTCTCCGAATTGCTCGAGCAGAGTGCGGATATGATCACCGACAAAGAAATTCTGGTGAAATATGTTGCGGAACGCCCGGGCGTTGAAAAAATAGGAAATCACGGATTGTTTTCCGACAGCGACGATGAAATTATTTTGGCGCAGGCGCAAAAAAATATTGCGGAACATCAAGGAAACGTCTGGTCGCACGTTATATCCTTGACGCGTGAGGACGCGGAACGGCTTGGATATACCACTCCCGAGATATGGCGCAATCTGATCATGCGGCATAACGACAATATAGCCAAAGCGCAGAATATCCGTTTGGAGAACCTGCGGTGGTATGCGGCGTTTCATAATACGGCGCACCATCCACATATCCACTTGCTCGTGTACTCGACGAATATCAAAGAGGGATTTCTGACCGAGAACGGGATTGAGCAGATCAAAAGCGCGTTCGCAAACGATATATTTCATAACGAACTGTATCAGGTCTACGAAAAGCAGACTGCCGTGCGGAATCAGCTTCGCTCCGAAGCGGAAAACGTGATGAAAAATCTGCTGTCGGAGATGCAAAATAATAATCAATTTGATTCGCAGCTCGAACAGCTTGTTTTGAAACTGCAATCGCAGCTCTGCAATTCCAAAGGCAAAAAGGTGTACGGCTACTTGCAGCCGAACGTCAAGAAAACCGTTGAACGGCTCGTCTCGGAGCTTGCCAAGAACCCCGTACTGAAAAAGATGTACGAGGAATGGTGCGGTCTGGAACAGCAGAAATATGAAACCTACACAAGTGCCGTACAGAAATTTCCGCCGCTTGAAGAAAACAGGGTGTTTAAGCCTATCAAAAATGCGGTTATCAATGCCGTTTTGGAGATGGATCTCTTGGAAATGAAAATTGAAACAGAGATCATTCCCGATGACGAAATCCTATTGCCGGAGGACTTCGAGGAATCCGAGCCGCATGAAAATATATTCTGCGATAATTATCATATGAACTGGCGTGGAGATTATCTGACTGCCCGCAATTTTTTACAAGAAAAGCAATATGAAAAGGCACTTGAGATGTTCCAAAAAGAGGCTGGCAAAGGCAATGTTCCCGCGATGTACAGCATCGCAAAAATGTATCGGCGCGGCTCGCTCGGCAAGGAAAATATTCCGAAAGCGCAGGAATACTTTGCGCAGACGCTGAAAGGCTTCCTTGCATTGGAATCGGGTGCAGGGAATATGAAGCCGTATATTTGGTATCACCTTGGTCGGCTGTATAATTTTGGTTACGGAACAGATCAGGACTACTCCGAGGCGTTCAAATGGTTTGAAAAAGCGGCGTTATCGGGGAATGGCTACGCGCAATACTCGCTCGGCAGCTTGTATTATTACGGGAACGGTGTGGCACAGAATTATGAAAAAGCGTTTGAATATTATAAACTGTCCGCCGATCAGGATAACGCCTACGCTTGTTATGAAACCGCAAAAATGTTTCGTGACGGGAAAGGCATGGGGAAGAACACGGAGCAAACAGAGAATTATTTCAAAAACGCTTATAACGGTTTTTCCAAAATTGCGAACGACAACCCCGATGACAAGATTTTATATAGGCTCGGTGTAATGACATTCAGCGGAACGGGCTGTGACGCGAATCAAGAGCGCGGAATAGAACTGATACGACAGTCCGCTGAGTTGGGAAACGAATATGCTCAAGCATTTTTGGAAAACAATCGCCATTACAATCTGACGGCGGCGCAGAATGCCGTGTTCTCCATGCTGTTCTCGTTCGGCAAACTTATTTCCGATGATTACAATCGCAGTCTGCATGGGCAGAAACTCCGCACCGAGCATAAGCTGAAAGCTGCGATCCGACGCAAGAAACAGGCACTCGGATTGAAAGAAAATCCGTTAGAGAATCCACAGTTCAAGGGGTGATCAATTGTTAATTAACCGTGAAATTTATTCCACAAATTTACCACACCGCGCTATCACGGTGTATATGTATTTGCGCGACCGAGCCGACAAGAACGGTGCGTGTTTCCCCGCTATCAGCACAATCGCTGCGGACCTGAAAATGTCCCGAAGCACCGTAAAACGCGCGCTCGGAGATCTCGAAAAAGCAAAATATCTTCGGCACGAGCGCAGATACAGACAATCGGGCGGCAACTCGTCAAATTTATATTTGTTGAGTCATCCGCCCTAAATTTTTTGAAAAACAGTTACTGACAAGGACGAATTCTGCCCTGTCGGTGACCTATGGATAGGTTCATCATGAGCCTACAATGTTAAGTAACCAATATAAAATTATTTTATTTTGGAGAAAGGAAGTTTTATGCCCTACATCAATTTTTCCGATGATGATCTTTACCGTGCGAATACTGCTGATTTGGTTTTGTTTCTTCAAGGTCATGGGGAGCAGGTGAAAAAGGTCGGCTCGACATATCGGTACATCTACACGGACGGCAGCGGAACGCATGACAGCGTTACTATCAGCGGCGGCAAGTGGTACGATCACAAAAATCAGCGCGGCGGTTATGCGGTTAAGTTTCTGCAGGAGTTCCTCGGTTTTTCTTTTCAGGATTCCGTGCTTGAATTGCTCGGCGGGAATTGCAGCGCGCAAATTGCAAAACCATCGACAAAGCCCGTCACCAAGCCATTTGAGCTGCCCGAACCCAACTCGGATATGCGGCGGGTTTTCGCGTATCTGACAAAGCAAAGATTTATCGATCTGCAGATAATCTCGCACTTCGCACACGAACACAAAATCTACGAGGACAGAAAATACCACAATGTTGTGTTCGTTGGATTGGACGAGAACGGAACTCCAAAGCAAGCCTCTGTGCGTTCGACTTTGAGTTTTGGGAAAACATTTCGCATAACGGTCGCGGGTTCGGATACAAAATACAGCTTCTCTCATTTCGGAAATGACGAGAAGCTGTTTGTTTTTGAAGCACCGATAGATATGCTGTCGTTTATTACGCTGTACCCAAATGATTGGAAAAATCATAGCTACATCGCTATGAATGGTGTGTATGAGAGTGCTGTGCTGAAAGCATTGGAGAGCCATTCCAACCTCAACCAAATATATCTCTGTACGGACAACGATGAAGGTGGAATTGAAGCAGCGGAACGGCTACGGGATATTCTTGTGGAGAAAGGCTACACGGATATTTACCGTATCGCTCCACAGTTTAAAGATTGGAACGAGTGCTTGAAGCAGCATTACGGCGCGGAATATATTCCCGCCGTTCCTCACGAGCGCAGAGAATTGTACTTACAGAGCACTGTCGAACTGAATGAGATGAAAATCAACCCAAATCGCATCGCCGCGGATCTCATAGCCACATACAACTCCGCCGACCGAATACGATTGGCGGAGTTTTCTGTTGCGGCAAGCGAGCATTTTCTGAAAATCGCAGGTGAGGAATTTCCGCTTGAACTGATGAAAAATCGGCTTACAAATGAATACAAAGCCTATCAGGATAAAGGCAGCGCCTCCGTTAAACTCGGCAAGCTGCAAAACGCGATGACAACGGGATTGGAGCAGCTTCGTAAGCCATCGCAGACCGCCGCCGAGTTGAAAATAACGGCAAGGAAATTATACGATATAGCGGATCACGCTCTTCGGTTGGCGGCAGAGGAAACGCTTGTTCAGCGAGCCGAGCAAAAGGAAACGTCCGAGAAATCACCCTCGGACGAGCCTCAATTTTCGCGAGCAATGAGTATGTAATCGGGGGACGAAATGAACACATCACAAATTTTTCTGCTCTGCTTATGCGGAGCATTTTTTCTTGTAGTGGCGCTGATCGCCGCAATTGGCGATCACTACTCGCTCAAGGGGATACCCAATAAGCCCGTGGGCAACGGGCAGCACGGAACGGCGAGGTTTGCGACCAACGGAGAGGTCACAAAAACCTACAAGCACATACCCTACACACCCCGAATGTGGCGCAAGGGCGAACAGCTTCCGAGCGTGGACGGTCTGATAGTCGGTTGTCACGAAACAGTGGGAGGAATGACCGCGCTCGTTGACGATGCGGATATTCACACCTTGATGATCGGTGCGTCCGGCATCGGCAAGACCGCGAATTTTTTGTACCCGAACATCGAGTATTGCTGCGCGGCGGGAATGTCGTTTGTCACCACCGACAGCAAAGGCGACCTTTACCGCAACACCGCGACCATTGCCGAGAGGTATTACGGTTACAAAATTTCGGTTATCGACCTGCGAAATCCCACCCGCAGCAGCGGGTACAATATGCTGTATCTTGTGAATAAATATATGGATTTATACAAGATAGAGGGCAAGTTGGAGTATAAGGCAAAGTCCGAAAAGTTCGCAAAAATAACCGCCAAAACTATAATTTCGGCGGACGGAAATGTGTCAAATATGGGACAGAACGCGTTTTTCTATGAAGCAGCGGAGGGCTTGCTGACGGCGGTAATTTTACTTATCGCGGAGTTTTGCCCGCCCGAAAAAAGGCATATTATCAGCGTGTTCAAGCTAATTCAAGACCTGCTCGCGCCGTCCGGAACGAAAGGCGTGTCGCGGTTTCAAATGCTGATCGATAAGCTGCCCGGCGAACATAAGGCGAGGTGGTTTGCGGGCGCGGCACTCAATTCGTCAGATCAGGCAATGGCGAGTGTTATGTCTACCGCGCTGTCAAGATTGAACTCGTTTATTGATTCGGAACTCGAACAAATTCTCTGTTTCGATACGAGTATTGATGTTGAGAACTTCTGCAATCACAAATCCGCGATATATCTTGTACTACCAGAGGAGGATGCCACTAAGCACTTTTTGATCTCGTTGATTTTTCAGCAGCTCTACCGCGAGATTTTAACTGTTGCCGATGAAAAGGGCGGTCAGCTTGAAAAGCGCGTAATGTTCTACATGGACGAGATAGGAACACTTCCTAAAGTTGACGGCTTGGAGATGATATTCTCCGCATCACGTTCTCGAAAGGTTTCAATTGTGGCAATCATACAATCGCTTGCGCAGTTTGAGAAAACTTACGGCAAAGAGGGGACAGAAATTATTGTGGACAACTGCCAATGCACTCTGTTCGGAGCGTTCGCGCCCAATTCCAAGACCGCCGAGACGATGTCTCAGAACCTCGGAAAGCAGACCGTTCTCAGCGGCTCGGTATCGCGTTCCGCAAGCAAGGATGGCTCATCGAGGTCATTGCAGATGATAGAACGTCCGCTGATGACCGTGGACGAGCTGAAGTCCATGCCGAAAGGTCACTTCATCGTGATGAAAACGGGCTGTCACCCGATGAAAACACGCTTAAAGCTGTTCTTCAAGTGGGGTATCCAATTTGAGGACGCATATTCGATTGAGGAAAAATCCGAGCGTAAGGTGCAATATGCCGACAGCAAAGAGGTTGAGGCAGCTGTGCTGGAGAGGTTTCCTCTCAAACCTGTTCCGATGGAGTTTACAGATAGCTTTGAGGAAATGAGTGAGGAAGTCGTGTCCAAAAAGCGTCCGCCCAAGACGAGAAAAAACGCAACTTAAGATTTATAATCCGCATATCGGATATTTTTTGAAATGAAAAGCAAGTACGCTGAAAAATATCCGTACTTGCTTTTTATTTCGTAAATTCTTCAAATATGTGAAGGTGATCATACTGCGGTTTAAAGGTGTGCGCTATAATTTAAGCGCAGTCTATCTGCATTATTATATCACATAAAACACTATTTGTAAAGCCCAAATTTGTAAAAAATCTAATCTGTTTTGTGGCTGAATTAATATTTCAGCCGTCAGACCAAGCGTCAGAAAGGAAGCAAAAATGAGAAACGCAATGAATATTTACAAGAGAAAAGACGGTCGTTTTGAGGGACGGATTCCTCTCGGATATGACGATAACGGCAAAATCGAATATAAATATCTGTATGCGAAAAGCCTTGCCGAGATAAAAGAAAAAATGCTTTACGCATACGCTGATGCGGGAAGTCCGGAGCGCGTAGCCTGTGACAAAACCTTTAAGAATCTGTGCGAGGAATGGCTTGCGTCCGCAAAGCTGCGGGTCAAGCATTCCAGTTATTGCTGCTATGAAAAGCTGATAAACAAGCACATTATACCCTATTTCGGGAATATCGGATACGGCGAACTCGGTACGCCTGTTATAAATGAGTTTTCGGAGCACAAGCTGAAATTCGGCAAGGTGAACGGCTTCGGCGGTTTGTCGGCAAAAAGCGTTCACGATATTCTTGTTGTAATGCACTCTGTGGCGAAGTACGCGGAACGGGAATACGGTTATCGGAACCCTATGTGTAATATTTCCATGCCGAAATCCGAAAGCAAGGAAACTAAAGTGTTTAACAAGGACGAGCGCGGCAGGTTACAGAATTATCTCCAAAGTAATCTCACCAAAAGCAATCTGGGAATACTGCTGACAATGTATTCGGGGCTTCGCATTGGGGAACTTTGTGCGCTGACATGGAACGATATTGATTTTAAAAACGGCGTTGTCCGCGTTTCTAAAGCGCTCCAGCGTGTTCCCGATAAATCCGGTAAGGGAAAAACGGCGCTCATCGTTACTTCTCCCAAGAGCAAGACCTCGGTGAGAGATATTCCGGTTCCCGCATTTGTTTTGGATATTCTGAAACAAAACGAACGCTCCGGCTATATTCTTTCGGGAAATAATAAGCCCGTAGAGCCGCGCACCATGCAGAACCGCTTTAAGGCGGTTCTGAAAGAATGCGGCGTTCGCAGCGCCAATTTTCATCTGATCCGCCACACTTATGCTACCGTATGTATCGAGAGCGGGTTTGACGCCAAGACCGTGAGCGAGCTGCTTGGACATTCAAATGTCAACATCACGCTCAACCGTTATGTTCATTCCTCTATGGAGATGAAGAAGAAATGCGTTGACAGGCTTAACCTTGCGGCGTAAGTTTGTCAGCCGTCAGATTTAAAAATGTACGCCGTCGCAAAACGTATTATATAGCCGAATTGTTGCGTTATTACCCGTATTTGAAGATTTTGCGAAAGCAAATCCTTGCCTAAGTATCTTTATTATACCGCATTCCACGGATATATACATTGATTTTATAAGAAATATATGGTATAATGTAAGATATGGGGGTGAGGATATGATAAGAATAGCTGTTTGCGATGATTTTAAGGATACAGTCAATCAAGTGAATGGGTATTTGTCTGAATACCAACAGCTTAGGAATCGAAAGCTCGATATTAAATCTTTTTTCAACGCAGAGGATCTGTGGGAATATTTAAGGAAAAATCGCTGCGATCTGATAATCCTTGATATCGAGTTTGTTAAGATGAATGGCGTGGAACTTGGACATCTCATTAGAACGGAACTGAAAGATAATATTATAAAAATTGTCTACATATCAGCCAAAAACTGTTATGATAGGCTACTTTTTGATGTACAACCTCTTAATTTCCTTCAAAAACCCATAGACAAAGAAAAGCTGTTTAAAATGATTGACTTGACCATACAGCTTTCAAACAATAATGAACGGTTCTTTACATTTGAAAATAAGCAGGGGGCATTTAGAATAAAATTTAGTGATATACTGTACTTTGAGAGCTTTGACCACGATATAAAAATCGCAACAGCAAGCGGAAACTATGAATTTAAATCCACTCTGTCGGAAGTAATGAAGCAGCTATCCAATTCGAGATTTTTACAAGTGCATCGTTCTTACATTATAAATTACAACAACACAAGCCATATTAAATATGAAGAAATAACCATGTCGAACGGCGACAAAATATCTGTCAGCAGAGACAGGCGTAAGGAAGTACGGAAAATCATATCCGAGTGGGAAGGAGTAGGTGTAGGAATATGAATGAGTTTATGCTATACACGTTAACCTATCTGTTTTCACAGGCATTGGGAATATATTCAATCTATAAACTGGTGAGAGCATTTTTTGAAGAATGCATAGTAAAAAGATGTGTTGAAGTGAGCGCATTTGTGGGATACTATATATTGAGTTCCTTAATATATCTGATATTAAACATTCCAATAGCAAATTTTGCGGTGAATATTATATCGGTTTTCTTGCTGACGTTTATGTATTCCTCATCGATTAAGAAAAAACTCCTTGTAGATGTTTTGGCTTACATTTTTATGGCAGGTGCGGAAACATTGGTTGTGTCTTTAACAGGACACCTCAATTTTTCTATTGTTGAAAGAAATGATTATAATTCAATATTTGGCATAGTTGTTATAAATATTTTGAAATATGTAGTATCAATGATGGTCAGCGGATTTAAGAACATAAAGAGCGGTAACACGTTATCGTTAGTGTATTGGGTATCACTTTTAATCATGCCGATTTCATCTTTGTTTATGCTTGTTATGTTAAAAGTACTATTGATTGTTGCA
>USOZ01000011.1 GCA_900556525.1 uncultured Oscillospiraceae bacterium
AGACGGAAAATATGCAAGTAAGATGCGTGCCGCGATTTATTCAGCGCTTCCTTAGGAGATTTGCATAGTCGATATTTTTTCACGCATGGACAAAGTCCTACGGCAAATGCGTCAAATATTTATCGAACAGCAAGACAAATGTGGAGGTTCATTTACATCTGTTTCTGCTATACTTATAATAACATATTCGCCGCGTCTTGGGAATTGCCCGTTTCTCATATCTGTATTGCTGGATTTTGCAAAAGCGCTCTCATATCGTCAGGCAATGGCGCATTTATGACAATTTTTTCACGTGTTACAGGGTGAAGAAGCTCTGCTTTTCCGCAATGAAGCGCCTGCCGGTTTATAAGTGACATATCACCGCCGTAAAGTTCATCACCGAGCAGCGGATGACCTATATATGAAAAATGCACTCTTATTTGGTGCGTTCTCCCCGTAACGAGCGTTATTTCGACCAACGAGCTTTTTTTACCACTCTCTATAACTTTAAAAACGGTGTGCGCATACTTTCCGTCAGTTCTCACCTCGCGGGTTATTATACTTTCAGAAACGCGCGCGACAGGTGCAATTATCTCGCCGCAGCAGCCGTATTCAGCCGATAAATCCCCCTGTACAACCGCATAATAAGTCTTTTTAGGACGACACTCCCCACACGTCAGCAATGACGCGGCAGGTCGATTTTTTGCCGTCACAACAAGCCCAGACGTGTTCCTGTCCAGCCTATTAACACACCTGAAAGCCATATCGGGATATAATGCCGAAAAATAATTTGCGAGCGTATCATCATAGTGACGAACAGAAGGGTGCACCGCCATAAACGGCGGCTTATCAAAGACGACTATTTCATCGTCTTCATAAGCTATGGGGACATTCAGATTGCTGTTTGGAGGAATATCTGAATTATCCCGAATGTTTACCTCCAGAACATCTCCCGAGTGAAGAATATCAATAGTTCTGATATGTCCACCGTTGCAAAGCAAGCCATCTTCAAATTGTTTCAGTTTCGTAAGCAGACCTCGACTGAAACCTCTGCGACTGAGATACCTTTCAACAGTAATGCCCTCATCTTCACTTGTCATCAGATACTTCTGCACCGACATTCTTCATCTTCACCTGCGGACATTCAAACCAGAATGTGCTTCCCTTTCCAACTTCGCTGTCTACGCCGTAGTTAAATCCGTGACGTTCGAAAACGCCCTTAACTATGGATAAGCCAAGCCCCGTACCTTTTACCGCACGTTTGTAATTTTCTGAGCGATCGACCTTATAATACCGCTCCCAGATGTACGGAAGCTGCTCTTTGGGTATTCCTATTCCCGAATCCGCAACCTCAAAGCGAACTTTTCCGCCCTTTATCGTGTGCAGACGAACCGTTACTATGTCTTCGCCCGAATAGTTTATTGCGTTTATGATAAGATTATATACCGCCTGTCCGAGCTGCTTTGAGTCTGCGCTGATATAAATGTCGTCCTGCATTTCAAGATTAACTTCAGTTTTTTCAAGCATGGAAAACCGCGATACTATTTCGCGCAAATGCGAACTGAAATTTATAACCTTCATATCCATGTCGATCATTCCGCTCTGAAGTTTTGAAAGATTAAGGATATCCGAAACAAGAAGCGTAAGACGGTCAGTTTCATCAATAATTACCTGCAAATGCTTGGTTCTTTTTTCAGGACTATCGCCCGAAAGGTCGCGTATCATCTCCGCATAAGCCTTAATCATAGTAAGCGGAGTACGCAGATCATGCGAAACATTCGCAAGCAAATCTTTTCGAAGGGTTTCGACACGCGCAATTTCCGTAGATGCCATATTCAGGTTATCTTTAAGCATCTTTATTTCGTAATATTCATTCTTTCGCGGCTGCATATTGAATTCGCCGTTAATAAGCTTATTCGCCGAGCGTGAAATGTTAACTATAGGACGTGCAACGCGATTTGAAATAAAGAATGAAACTATTAAGCTGAAGAAAATCAGAACGGTTGATGACATTAAAAAGATACTCTTCAATATCTGAGTAGTAGTCCCCGTCGGCTCAAGGTATGTGTATATAAAAATGTATCCCGTGATTTCTTCCGACGTTTCAACATATGTCGCAAGCAGCAGCGATTGACGATCTTCTTCTCTTACCGGAAAAAACAGAGTTCCCGTTTTGGATTTTTTAAGTTCATCGACCATTTCATCACTTATGCGCCTGTCGATAGAAACCGAAGATCCTGTCGAATCGCAAGAATATGTGAGCGGCAATCCTCCGGTAACATCTGCGGGGATATGGATAAGTATGCCAAGCTGTTTCACACGCGCGTTTTTCTCAACCGTCTTTCGTACCTGTACGAAATCAGAGGTATACCAAACCTTTTTTATTTCCAGCGAAGTCTCAACGCTTTCCTGCGTTTTGAGATATTCATATATCACAGGCATAAGAACGACCTGCGAGAAATAAACAAAAAGCAATATTCCCGAACAAAAAAGCAGCAGAATAAGCCATATCCTAAACCGAATACTATTAAATACGCTATCGGTTTTTTCACTGAACTTCAAACTTATACCCCATTCCGCGAAGCGTTACAATAAATTTACGATATTTGCCAAGATTATTTCGGAGCATTTTTATATGAGTATCAATCGTGCGGTCATCGCCAAAGAAATCGTAGCCCCAGACCTCGGCGAGCAGCTTATCTCTTGTCAGCGCAATATTTTTATTCCGAACCAGATAAAACAACAAATCATACTCTTTTGGGGTAAGATTTGCGCGCTCGCCGTCTATGAAAACATTGCGGGCAGTAAAGTTTATTTCAAGTCCCTCAAACTTAACTATGTCGCTTTGAATTCCTGTCGGAGTATTGCGCTTTATTATCGCATTCACACGCGCAAGCACTTCCTTTGGAGAAAACGGCTTAACAACATAATCATCCGCCCCGATTTCAAAGCCGAAAAGCTTGTCGTATTCTTCTCCGCGTGCCGACAGCATAAGTACGGGAGTGTTCTTAAACTTTCTTATTTCCTTGCAGGCAGAAAATCCGTCCAGTTTAGGCATCATTACATCGAGAATGATAATGTCATAATCCGTGTTTTTCGCCATTTCGACCGCTTGCATTCCGTCAACGGCTTCCGAGACCTCATGCCCCTCAAATTCGGCATATTCACGTATAACCTCTCGTATTTTCTGTTCATCATCAGCAACTAAAATTTTGTACATATATGTCCCGCCTTTCAGATGTTATAAAATTGTAAAAAAAAAAGTTCAGTCAAGAGCCTACGGTCCTTACTGAACGTTGCTCCATCTATGATGAAGCGAAATGAAATAAGATTAAAATGAAATGTTGGGAGAGGAAATTATGATTAATTCATCATTAATCAATTAAAGGGAACTACCCCCTTTAACAATTCGTATTATACCCTGCTTGTGTGATGATTTTGTGATAAAGCGGTGAGTGAATTCAGAAAAAGGAGTAAAAAAACAGCTATAAAATCATGATTCATAAGGTTCAGCACCCATAAAGAAAACTTCAAGCGCACTTATCCTCGGATCGCTTACACCGGACATTTCCTCGACCTCGCTTTTAAGATATTGCCGTTCTGGACGATGATATAATTTATAATAGGTATCATGTCCTTTTTTGCGCCGTTCATTTATTTTTTCGCAGTCAAGGTCGGGTTCAAGCTGCATTGAATGCGAAACACTTCTTATCCTGAGCGAGCTTTCCGTCTTTATATATCCGGTGCAGATAATTTTGTCGCGTTCCTGACAAAACTCCACATTTCCGTTCATAAGTTTGAATAAATGACCGACAACACGCATTTCCAACCTTGTGTTTGCAAGACTGTAATTCTGATGAAACGGAAATTCCGCAGTAAAGATAACAGCGTCTCTCTCGTGCGACCTCACGGTTATCAATCCGCCCGTGCCAAATAATGTTGATACAAGCATAATCTTTATGAGATTGAAAAGCGCCATTTCAAAATGCCTGTAGTCGAGTTTCCAGTATGGAGCGTCAATACATATGAGGTATGCAAAATCCTTGCGGATTTTTCTGAGAGCGAACTTTGCTTCGTCAAATGTCCTAATCAGGTATTTTTCAAGCGGAACAAAGCACGGCTTCTCACTTTCCTCGAAAAGCTGCAAGATATTCAGAGAATTAGCATAAATATCCGACATCTGGCGTAACTGTAAATAAAGCGAATTTTTAACTGTGCCAAAATCCGACTTGCTGAAATAGCTCTGAATCATCTGAGCCATAGAAATAGCGTTCAGAGAACCGTGTCTTATGTTGTCAATGTCCTCGAAAAGCTCCTCGCGGCTCAGTATTTCATCCGGCAGCATTTGGAAAATCCTGCACACTATCCTTCTATCGCGAAGCACATTGACTTTTACCGAATATTCAACGCCCTTGGCTTTAAAATTGTAGCATATAGTATCCGAAAAATCAGCCCTGTACAGTTTTTTCTGAAGATTTTTGTGTCGTCTGCTTATTCTGTTGAAAAGCTCGCTATTATCTGACCAGATCACATTGAAAAATTCATCAAAAATTCCCGTATAGCAAAAATCTGAATATTTCATTGAAGTCAATCCTTGATAAGTTTTCTTTTATTTCCGTCCTTGTCAATAATGTAAGTATTCTGCAAGTGCGGCATATACGAATTTTTCATATGCTGACGATATTCGTTGCGTAAACGTTCCTGTTCTTCCTTTTCCTCAACAGAAAGTTCTTCTTCTCTTGACTTTCTGGCGAGGTAATTTATTCTGTCAATTTTCGTTTTATCCATTATCTTCACCTCGTTTGTTCATATTTTCGAAGACGATGAATGTTCATATCTGCTTGTTTGTTGAATTGAAGTACATTTCGGTAAGGCAGGAGAAAAGCGCCTGTTTATCCTCCGGGTTTATATCGGGGCATTCAAACAGTTCCTTGCCTTTTTCGAGATACTCCGCAGCTTCACGAATAGAGTTCGCATTGGACTTTGAATGGAATACGAAGCGTTCTCTGCTGTCAAGGACAAGTCCTTTGCTGTCGTCGAGGAGAAATTCTGTTGTCGTATCAAGTTCCTTTGCAATCTTGTCAAGTACATCGCGCTTCGGTTTGCGTGAACCGTTAAGGTAATTGGCAAGTCCCCTGTATGTTATGCCGACTTTTTCAGCAAGTTCTGTCTTGCTGATATTCTTTCTGCAAATAAGTATTTCCATTTTTTCATCTAGCAGCATAGCCAACCTCCAAATGATTGTTCATATTACCATTATACACATGAACGGTCATAAAGTCAATGTTTTTTTACATATTTTTGCATTTTTCGGCTCGATATGAACAATCGACATATTCAAAGTATTCGTGAATTATGCAAAATATTCAGTATAATATACATATATATGCATATTTTCCCTTGACAAACTGAATAATTGTTGTATAATGATATTAGAATATTTTTTTCAAAAAGGAGAACACTTCTATGGCTAAAGAAATCAAAAAAATTATCCTTGCATATTCAGGCGGTCTTGATACCTCTATTATTATTCCGTGGCTTCACGAAAATTACCCCGGATGTGAAGTAATCTGCGTTGCCGGCAATGTAGGACAGGACGCCGAAATCGAAGGTCTTGAAGAACGCGCTAAGAAAACAGGCGCTTCCAAGCTTTACATTGAAGATATTCAGGAAGAATTTGTAAACGACTTCATTTTCCCCACTCTTAAAGCAGGCGCACGTTACGAAGGCTATCTCCTCGGAACATCTTTCGCGCGTCCTCCTATTGCAAAGAGACTTGTTGAAATCGCAAAGAAGGAAAATGCTGATGCTATCTGCCACGGCTGCACAGGTAAGGGAAATGACCAGGTTCGTTTTGAACTTACGATTAAGGCGCTTGCGCCCAATCTCACCGTAATCGCGCCTTGGAGAATTTGGGATATTAAGTCCAGAGAACAGGAAATCGAATATGCCGAAGCGCACAATGTTCCGATCAAAATTACAAGAGAAACAAATTACTCGAAGGATATGAACCTCTGGCATCTTTCTCACGAAGGCATGGATCTTGAAGACCCTGCAAATGAACCTCAGTACAACAAGCCCGGATTCCTTGAACTCGGCGTTTCTCCCGAAATGGCTCCCGATAAGCCTACATATGTTACAATCAGCTTTGAAAAGGGTGTTCCCGTTGCGCTTAACGGCGAAAAAATGGACGGCGTAAAGCTCATCAAGGATCTTAACAAAATCGGCGGCGAAAACGGTATCGGTCTTTATGACGTTGTTGAAAACAGACTTGTTGGTATGAAGTCCAGAGGTGTTTACGAAACTCCCGGCGGCACTATCCTTTATCACGCTCATGACGTTATTGAAACGATTTGCCTCGATAAAGAAACACAGCATTACAAAGCAGGTCTTGCGCTCAAGTACGCCGACCTCGTTTACAACGGACAGTGGTACACACCTTTAAGAGAAGCTATGGACGCGTTTGTTGATAAGACTCAGGAAACCTGCACCGGCGAAGTTAAACTCAAACTCTATAAGGGCAATATCATCAACGCAGGCGTAACTTCACCTTACACTCTCTACAGCGAAGATTTTGCTTCGTTTAACGAAGATGACGTTTATAACCAGAAGGACGCTGACGGATTTATCAATCTTTTCGGACTTCCGATTAAGGTTAAAGCTCTTCTCGACGAGAACAGAAAGTAAAATTTAATTTATTACCCAGCTTTGAATATTGAAACAGGCTGAAAAAGCCTGTTTCAATATTATTTGTTTTATAGCGGAAAGGTTTGGAAGCAATTATGGAAAAAATGTGGGCAGGACGCTTCTCAAAAGAAGTAGACAGCGGTGTTAACGCATTTAATTCGTCTATTTCGTTTGATTGCAGAATGTATAAAAATGATATTGAAGGCAGCATCGCTCATGCGACAATGCTCGGCGAACAAGGCATTATCACAATGGAGGACAGTCTTACAATTATCGGCGGGCTCAAAGAAATTCTTGACGACCTGAACAGCGGCAAACTGATGTTTGATCCGAACGCGGAAGATGTTCATATGTTCGTTGAAGCTGAACTGACCAAGCGATTGGGAGATGTCGGTAAACGCCTTCACACTTCACGTTCAAGAAACGACCAGGTTGCACTTGACATCAGACTTTATCTGCGTGATGAAATTGACGAAATTCATACTCTTGTTCATAAACTTACCGAAACGCTCTGCGATATTGCCGAACAGCATAAAGATACTATCATGCCCGGTTATACTCACCTTCAGCGAGCACAGCCAATCACATTCGGACAGCATCTTATGGCGTATGCACAGATGTTTCTGCGCGATATGAATCGGCTTGACGATGTGAACAAGCGTATGAACGTTTGTCCTCTCGGAAGCGGAGCGCTTGCGGGAACGACCTACCATATTGATCGCTTTAGGACTGCTTCCCTGCTTGGTTTTGACGTGCCTATGGCAAACTCTCTCGACGGCGTTTCCGACCGCGATTTTTGCATTGAGCTTTCCTCTGCGATTTCAATTATAATGATGCACCTGTCACGTTTTTCCGAAGAAATTATTCTTTGGTGCAGCTGGGAATTCAAATTTATTGAACTTGATGACGCATTTGCGACCGGGTCGAGCATTATGCCGCAGAAGAAGAACCCCGATATTGCCGAACTCGTAAGAGGCAAAACTGCCCGCGTATTTGGCGACAATGTTACTCTGCTCGCTATGATGAAAGGACTTCCGCTTGCATACAACAAAGATATGCAGGAAGACAAGGAAGCGATTTTTGACGCAGTAGATAATGTAAAGCTTTGCCTTTCCACTTTTATTCCCATGCTGGCAACAATGAGCATATACAAGGATAATATGCGAAATGCCGCAGCAAGAGGATTTATCAACGCCACGGATTGCGCGGATTATCTTGTAAAAAAAGGAATGCCTTTCCGTGACGCGTATAAGATCACAGGCGGGCTTGTTGCGGAATGTATATCAAAAAATACAGACCTTGAACATCTTCCGCTTGAGGCTTACAAAGAAAAAACAGAACTTTTTTCCGATGACGTCTACAATGCGATCAGCCTTGAAACTTGCGTAAAAGAACGCAAATCTTACGGCGGACCTTCGCCGGAAAGTGTAGAAACGCAGATAAAACTGGTGCGTGAAAAGTTATGATTACGTTTGACAAAGAAATTACATATGAAGATTACAACGAACTGCGCAGACTTGTGGGCTGGGGCTCGATTTCACAGCGCCAATTCAATATAAGCATACCCAATTCCCGTTTCATCACAGTCGGAAAATGCGACGGAAAGACAATTTCCATGGCGCGTGCTGTCGGCGACGGCGGGTATCATTTGCTCGTTGTTGACGTTATAGTTCACCCTGATTTTCAGCGCCAGGGCATCGGAAAACAGATGATAGCGCAGTTAATGGATTTCGTTAAAAGCGGATACGTTGAGCCGGGAGAAACTACTATGGTTTCCCTGCTCTCTGCGAAAGACAAAGAGCCTTTTTATGAAAAAGTAGGTTTTATGCGCCGTCCGAATGATGAACGCGGAGCCGGCATGAGTCTGTTTTACACACAAAAATAACAAGAGGGAGTCATAAAATGACAAAGATATTTATTGACGGTCAGGAAGGTACTACCGGTCTTAAAATTCTGGAGCGTTTCAAAGACAGGAACGACATTGAACTACTAAAAATTGACCCTGAAAAGCGAAAAGACGCTGATGAACGAAAGAAGCTTATCAACTCGTCCGATTTCACTTTTCTATGTTTGCCGGACGCTGCCGCGATTGAAGCGGTTTCGTTGGTTGAAAATCCAGAAACACGCATAATTGATGCTTCAACAGCGCATCGTACCAATCCCGACTGGGCGTACGGCTTCCCTGAACTTTCAGCACAGCACCGCGAAAAAATAAAGAACGCTAAAAGAGTTGCTGTCCCAGGCTGCTATGCCAGCGGCTTTCTCTCAATGGCATATCCGCTAATTGCACACGGAATTCTCCCAAAAGACTATCCCGTAACAATCCATGCAGTTTCAGGTTACAGCGGTGCCGGAAAAAAAGGCATAGCACAGTATGAAGCTGCGGATCGAGCAAAAGAATTCGACACGCCGCGTCAATATGCGCTGACGCAAAATCACAAGCACCTTCCCGAAATGCAGGTAATATCGGGTCTTAACTATAAGCCGATGTTTAATCCTTATGTGTGCGATTACTTTGCAGGAATGGTCGTTTCTCTTCCCCTTCATACGCGGCTGCTCAGCAAGAAATGCACTCCCAATGATGTAAAGCAAATGTTTGACGAACATTACAATAGCTCAGCGTTCATATCTGTTGCGGAGGTGAACGGAATCAATGTGCTTACCAATGGCTTCATAGGTGCAAATGAGCTTGAAAACACCAACCGTATGCAGATTATCATCTGCGGAAATGATGAGCAAATACTTATTTGTTCACGTTTTGACAATTTAGGAAAAGGTGCGAGCGGAGCGGCTGTTCAATGTCTAAACATTATGATGGGTGTTGACGAAAAAACAGGACTTATTTAACTGAGGTGTTTAAAATGGAATACATTAACGGCGGCGTGTGTGCCGCAAAAGGTTTTAAAGCAAGCGGTGTTTACTGCGGAATAAAAGATAATCCCACTAAAAAACTCGATCTTGGTATGGTCGTTTCCGATGTTGAGTGCAATGTGGCTGCCGTTTACACAACAAACAAGGTCAAAGGTGCTCCCATTCTTGTTACAAAGAAAAATCTTGAGGCGACAGGCGGCAAAGCTAAGGCTATAATCGTCAACTCAAAAAACGCAAATACAAGCAATCCCGACGGTGAAGAAAAAGCTTACAAAATGTGTTGCCTTACCGCTGATGCTCTCGGAATAAAGCCTGAGGAAGTTATTGTCGCTTCAACAGGTGTTATCGGTCAGGTTCTGCCTATTGAGCCTATCGAAAAGGGCTTACCCGAACTGGTATCCAAGCTTTCGTATACCGGCAACATTGACGCTGCAACGGCAATTATGACAACAGACACCGTGCGTAAGGAAGTTGCCGTTGAATTTGAAATTGGCGGAAAAACCTGTCACCTTGGCGGAATGGCTAAAGGAAGCGGAATGATTCACCCAAACATGGCAACAACGCTCAATTTCATTACCACCGACGTTGCGATAAGTAGCGAAATGCTTCAAAAAGCTTTGAGCGAAGTGGTTAAGTTCACCTACAACTGCCTCTCGGTCGACGGCGACACTTCAACAAACGACATGGTGACCGTTCTTTCAAACGGACTTGCAGGCAACAATGAAATCATATCCGACTGTGACAGCTTCCAAATATTTAAGTCAGTGCTTTACGCAGTTATGAGAGATCTCACCAAAAAGCTCGCTAAAGACGGAGAAGGCGCTACAAAGCTGGTTGAATGTATATGCCGCGGAGTAAAGGACGTTGATACTGCAATAATTGCTGCCAAAAGCGTTATACGCTCCCCTCTCGTAAAATGTGCAATGTATGGTGCGGACGCAAACTGCGGCCGTATCCTCTGCGCTCTCGGTTATGCCGACGCTGATTATGATGTTTCAAAGGCAGACGTTTATTATATTTCAAAGGCGGGCAAAATTCTCGTATGCGAAAACGGATTCGGACTTCAGTTCGATGAAGATTTGGCAAAGAAAATTTTATCGGAAGATGAGATCACAATTCTTGTTGAGCTTCATTCAGGCGACGCCGAAGCTACAGCTTGGGGCTGCGACTTAACATATGATTATGTAAAAATAAACGGCGATTACAGAAGCTGAGGAGAAATAAAATGCAGATAAATAATGACACGCGCGCTTCAATTTTAAGCGACGCACTTCCATACATTCAGAAATATTCCAACAAGGTCATCGTCGTTAAATACGGCGGAAACGCAATGACAAACGATACTTTAAAACAGGCTGTAATGTCTGATATCGTGCTTTTAAGCGCGATCGGCATGAAAATAGTACTGGTTCACGGCGGCGGCCCCGAAATCAACGACATGCTTAAACGCGTAGGAAAAGAAAGCAAATTCGTCAATGGACTGCGGTATACTGACGAGGAAACCGTTGAAATTGTTCAAATGGTTCTCTGCGGAAAGGTAAATAAAGCGCTTGTTGAAATGCTTCATGAGCATAAGGGAAAAGCGATAGGCCTTTGCGGGCTCGACGGCCATATGATCGAAGCTAAGCAGCTTAACCCCGATTTAGGACTTGTTGGCGAGATAACTAAAGTTGACCCGACAGTCATAAACGACACGCTCAACAACGGTTATATCCCCGTTATCTCCACTCTTGCAAGCAGCGACGACGGCACGGTTTACAATATCAACGCAGACACGGCAGCAGCGCGCATAGCGGCGGAAATGAAAGCTGAAAGTCTTTTCCTTATGACCGATATTGTGGGATTGCTCAAGGACAAAGATGATGAAAGCACGCTCATTCCTATGGTTGGAGTCAGTGAAGTTCCATATCTCAAGAAACAGGGCATAATCTCGGGCGGCATGATTCCTAAAATCGACTGCTGCGTTGAAGCGGTGCGCCGCGGAGTAAAAAAAGCAAATATTATCGACGGTCGAGTTCCCCATTCAATTTTAATTGAACTTCTGACAAATGAAGGCCTTGGAACAATGATCGTTTAACAGGTGATAAGTATGAACACTATAGAACAATTCAATGAACACGTTATGGGGACATATGGACGTTATCCGTTAGTCCTTGAAAGCGGAAACTTTACCGATGCAAAAGATGAAAACGGAAAGTGCTATATCGACTTCGGAAGCGGCATCGGAACAAATTCTCTCGGATACTGCGACGACAAATGGGTTTACGCAGTATGCGCACAGGTCAAACAAATTCAGCATACCTCGAATTATTATTATACAAAGGTTCAGGCTGACTTTTCGCAAAAACTTGCGGAAATGAGCGGAATGAAGAAAATGTTTTTCGGAAATTCAGGTGCCGAAGCGAATGAGTGTGCAATTAAAATTGCAAGAAAATACAGCTTTGACAAGTACGGAAAGGGTCGCCACACAATAATTACGCTCGTAAACTCTTTCCATGGAAGAACACTCACCACACTTTCCGCAACAGGTCAGGACGTCTTTCACAACTACTTCTTCCCTTTTACCGAGGGTTTCGTGTATGCCGAAGCAAACAATATTGATGATCTCCGCTCAAAGATTGACGATACTGTATGCGCAATTATGTTTGAATATATTCAGGGCGAGGGCGGCGTAAATGCGCTTAACCACGACTTTGTTGATGAAATATTCCAAATAGCAGCTGAAAAGGATATTCTGACAATATCCGATGAAGTTCAGACAGGCGTTGGCCGCACCGGTCTTTTCCTTGCGGGAGATCACTACGGAAAAAAAGCTGATATAATTACTCTGGCTAAGGGAATTGCAGGCGGACTTCCAATGGGCGTTTGTCTTACAGGTGAAAAATGTTCGGGTGTGCTTACTCCCGGGACGCACGGTTCCACATTCGGAGGGAATCCCGTTTGCTGCGCCGGCGGTCTGGCTGTTCTTGAAAGACTCTCATCAAAGGGATTTTTGGACGAAGTTACAGAAAAATCCGAATATCTCCGCAAAAAGCTAATAGAAATTGATGAGGTAGAAGCGCTCAGCGGAATTGGAATGATGATAGGAATCACGCTGAAAACAAAAATCGCCGCAGATGTTGCAAAACAAGCGCTCGATCACGGATTACTCGTCCTTACAGCAAAGTCAAAAGTACGGCTTCTTCCCCCGCTCACTATAAGCTATGAAGCTATCGACAATGGCGTCGAAATTCTGAAAGGTATACTTAATTCTTAACATTAACAGGAGGCTTGCATGAAACACTTATTAAAAATGCTGGATTTAAGCACAGACGAAATTATTGAGATTTTAAATCTCGCCGACCAGCTCAAGTATGAACAAAAAAACGGTATTGAGCATAAGCGTCTTGCGGGAAAAACTCTCGGTATGATTTTCCAGAAATCTTCTACAAGAACCCGCGTTTCTTTTGAAACAGGAATGTATCAGCTCGGCGGTCAGCCGCTTTTCCTATCCTCAAGAGATCTCCAGATAGGAAGAGGCGAGCCTATTCAGGATACGGCGAGAGTTCTTTCAAGATATCTTGACGGCATTATGATTCGTACATTTGAACAGGCGGAAGTTGAAGCGCTTGTCGAATACGGCTCGATCCCGATCATTAACGGTCTTACCGATTTCTGTCATCCCTGTCAGGTTCTCGCCGACTTAATGACCATTCGCGAATATAAGAATAAGCTTGACGGGCTTAACTTCTGCTATATCGGCGATGGAAACAACATGGCAAACTCTCTTACGGTAGGCTGCTTAAAGGTTGGAATGAATGTAAGCCTTGCCTGCCCCGACGGATACCACCCCGACAAGCAGATTATTGATTTCGCAAGCCAGTACCCCGGAAAGTTCAGGATAGTAAGTTCGCCTGTTGAAGCTGCGAAAAATGCAGATGTTCTTTACACTGACGTGTGGGCTTCTATGGGTCAGGAGGACGAAGCTGCAATCCGCAGAAAAGCATTCGCCGGTTATCAGATAAATGATGATGTAATGGTGGTTACAAATCCCGAATGCATGGTTCTTCACTGTCTGCCTGCTCACCGTGAGGAAGAAATTACAGGAAAAGTTTTTGAAGAACACGCAAACGAAATATTTGACGAAGCAGAAAACCGTTTACACGCTCAGAAAGCTGTAATGGTAATGCTTATGGAAGATAAAGATTGACATATTGCCAAAAAGGCTTGGACCGTTTGGTTCAAGCCTTTTTTCTATTATTCATCGTCTGTTATATTGTTCACCCCATAGCACAGCGCCAATAAACTGTCACCGAGATGGACATTTTCAACCACAATTCCGCTATGCTCAAGATTTATGTCATAATGTGAAAAGTTCCAAAATGCCTTTATTCCAAGATTTATGAGCAGCTCACAAACTTGCTGCGCAGCAGTTTTAGGAATACAAAGAATCGCTATCTGCGGCTGCTGCTGACGACAAAACTCAGATAATTTGTCCGTATTCATTACCCTGTTTCCGCCTATGTCGGTTGCAATAACATTTTCATCGGAATCGAAAATCCCGCACAGCTTACAGCCGTACTTCTCAAAATTCAGATGCAGTACAATCGCACGTCCGAGGTTTCCCGCGCCGATAAGAATAGTCTTGTGCTGTTTATTTACGCCAAGAATAGAACCTATCTCATCGCGCAGTTCAGCCACATTATAACCATAGCCTTGCTGCCCGAATTCTCCGAAGCAATTGAGATCCTGACGTATCTGAGAAGCGGTAAGTCTCATTTTTTCAGCCAGTTCACGCGAGGAGATCTTGCTTACACCGTTCTTTTCGAGTTCACCCAAAAAACGATAATACCTCGGAAGCCTACGAATAACAGACTTTGATATTTTTTCACTTTTCGCCATAATAACCTCAGTTGGCAAGCATAGCCTTTAAACGTTCGTTTATTTCAAGCAGGAAATCTTCGGTGTTTACCTTTCTCTTATTTTCAAGCGAAGAGAGAACGTAAAGATCGCCTGTCATAACACCGTCCTCAATCGTCTTTACAGTTGCCTTTTCGAGCTTTTCAGCGAAATCCGAAAGCGCCTTATTGCCGTCAAGTTCACCACGCTTTTTAAGTGCGCCTGTCCAAGCAAAAATTGTCGCAACAGAGTTTGTTGACGTTTCTTCACCCTTGAGGTGCTTGTAATAATGTCTCGTAACAGTGCCGTGAGCAGCTTCGTATTCATAAATTCCGTCAGGAGAAACAAGTACCGACGTCATCATTCCGAGACTGCCGAAAGCTGTCGCAACCATGTCGGACATAACATCTCCGTCATAGTTTTTGCACGCCCAGATATATCCGCCCTCAGAGCGAACAACTCTCGCAACTGCATCATCAATAAGCGTGTAGAAATATTCAATCCCCGCGCTCTCAAATTTTTCTTTATACTCAGTTTCGTAAATTTCAGCAAAAATGTCCTTAAACGTGTGGTCGTACTTCTTTGAAATGGTATCCTTTGTTGCAAACCACAGATCCTGCTTTGTATCAAGTGCAAAGTTGAAGCAGGCTCTTGCAAAAGAAGCAATGCTCGCATTGATATTGTGAAGACCCTGAATGATGCCGTCTGAACCGTTAAATGTATGGATAAGAGCGCGTTCCTCCGTTCCGTCTGGAGCAGTTACAACCAACTCGCACTTAAAGCCGTCCTTAACCTTCATTTCGGTATTCTTGTACACATCTCCGTACGCATGACGCGCAATCGTAATAGGCTTTGTCCATGTGGGAATAAGCGAATTGATACCCTTTACGATAATCGGTGCGCGGAAAACTGTACCATCAAGAATTGCACGAATCGTACCATTAGGCGATTTCCACATTTCTTTAAGATTATACTCGGTCATTCTCTGCGCATTCGGAGTAATCGTTGCGCACTTTACTGCAACGCCATACTTTTTTGCTGCATTTGCACTGTCAACGGTAACCTTATCATCAGTCTCGTTGCGATGTACAAGTCCGAGGTCGTAATATTCGGTCTTTAAATCAATATAAGGAGTAAGCAGGATATCCTTGATCATTTTCCAGATTATTCTGGTCATTTCGTCGCCGTCCATTTCAACAATGGGCGTAGTCATCTGAATTTTAGACATTTTAAATATTCCTTTCTGATAATTATTGCAAAATTTACATTATTGAATAGTTTTAAGTTAATACAATATATTTAAGGACACAAAGAACAAGAATGTGGGCAGGATAGAAAACGTAGAAAAACCATTTATGAACAGTCTTACCACTTCCCCGCTCTCCGTTATAACAAATCAGAAACAGCGGTGCAGCAAGCAGACCAAACTGCCATAAAACCGTATAAAAAGGCGCTTCTCCCGAAATAAATTTCGGTATTCGCTGCAAAATCACTGCCAACATTGAAACTGTCGCTACAATGTAATACGAGCATATCTGTAGTTTCAGATTTCCGTGATGTATCCCGAAAAAAAATATCCAAAGCACACCGAAGAATGCCCAATCGCCAACCATTGATAAAATGCAGATAAGAATAACCGCAAAGACTTTCCGGGCGCGGGTTTCCGCTCCGTTCCATATATGAAGCGCCAGCAAGCCGAGAAAAAGCGTATATATGACGCTTTGAGCTAGTAAAAAGCGTCCACTTTCAAACAGATCTCCACCAAGCTCAAACCACGCGAACGGCAGCCATGAAATAATCGCAAATATTCCGAGCCTCAGAAGATATTTCCGCACATTCTGGGTGTGGAAATATCCCTCGGCAACGAAATAGCACATGGTCGGCGCAGTAAATCTTCCTATAAAATGCATTGCCTGACCTGCGGCGCTGAACATCGGTACAAACGCCCATGCAACGTGGTCAATAAGCATCGCTAAAATGGCAATATATTTGAGTTGATTGCGGTTGAGTGATATTTTACTCACTTTTTAAGAGATTCTCTCGTATAGTCAAGCAGACCTCCTGCGAGCATGATGTCCTTTGTTCTGCCTGTAAGCTCACAGAGAACAGGGATTTCCTTGCCGTTTGTCTTATTTACAACAATAAGCTGAGTTTTTCCGCTCTTAACAGCTTCTCTTATGCCCGCGATTTCCAGTTTATCACCCTCGGAAATGCTGTCATAATCTGCTTCATTAACAAATGTCAGCGGAAGAATACCTGCGTTTATAAGGTTAGCACGATGAATTCTCGCAAAGCTTTTTACCAGAACGGCTTTTACACCGAGATAAAGAGGTGCAAGCGCAGCATGTTCACGCGAAGAACCCTGTCCATAATTAGCTCCGCCTACGATAATGCTTTCGCCCATTTCCTTTGCACGCTCGGGGAATTTTTCATCACATACGGTAAAGCAGTAATTCGATATAGCGGGAATGTTGGAGCGCAGAGGAAGAATTTTCGCACCTGCAGGCATGATATGGTCGGTCGTGATATTGTCCCCGACTTTAAGTGAACAGCCGCAGGAAATTGTTTCCTGTAAAGGCGCAGTTTTCGGGAAAGGCTTAATGTTAGGACCGCGGAGAATTTCAACGCTGTCCATATCATCCTCCGAAGCCGGCGGAACAACCATATTGTCGTTGATAATGAATTCCTCGGGAAGCTTAAAGTCCGGCATTTCACCGAGAGTTCTGGGATCTGTAAGAACGCCGTTTATTGCCGAAACAGCAGCAAGCTCGGGCGAAACAAGATATATCTG
>USOZ01000012.1 GCA_900556525.1 uncultured Oscillospiraceae bacterium
CCAAGAGCAGTTCTTCCTATAACAGCACCATGACATGATTATGATAGCAGCAATAATAACAGGTGCTTTTTTACGTTTTTTGCCGATTTTACCTGCCTTCAGTTCTCTTTTTGTTTCTTTTAGATTTTATAGTATCTATTTCTTTGTTTAGAGAAGTTGCTTTTTGTTCTTGAAGCCTAGCCTCTTCTGTTATAGTTTTAATTTCTTCAGTAATTAAATTTATATTTCCTTGTAATTCACTTTTTTTCTCTAGAACATTTCTTATTTCTTCTTTTATTTTGTCTTCTTCTTTTGTTGTTTTGCTACGTTCTTTTAAAAGATTTTTCTCACCATTTATTTTTTCAACTTCTTGAGTTACTGTTAATAATTCACTATTTAGACTAGCCTTTTCTTTTTCTAGTTTTTCAAGTTTATTGTTGTCTTCTAAAGTAGAACCATTGAAAGAACAAAGTGAAAAGGCCAAAGAATATCTAGAAAATAAAAAAGGACTAGATAACTATGAAGTAGCTTTACTAGCTTACGATATCGCTTCATGTAACCAAAATATGACACGAAATATGAATTTTCAAGTTCTTCCGTACAAGAAAAACCGCACAACAAACATTGCCAATTTTATACACATTTACAAATATGAAAAATTTGTAAAAACCTATTGACTTTATTCAAACTCTATTGCTATAATGTAGTTACGATAGAAAGGAAAAACCAAAACACAAGAAGGGATAAAAATCGTGAAAAAAATCATAAACAACAAAGTCTACGATACAAGCACCGCCGAAGGACTCGGCAGCTGGACGAACAATCAATGCACTTCCGACATTACATACGTCAAAGAAACTTTGTATCGTAAAAAAACAGGCGAATACTTTCTGCACGGAATAGGCGGTGCCGAGACATGTTACTGTTCAAGGCATAGCGACAATTGGGATGGCGGGGAAGCAATCAAGCCGTTAAAGTATGAATCAGCACAAAAATGGGCGAAGGAACATCTTGACAGCGACAATTACGAAAAAATATTCGGAGCAATCAATGAAAGTAACGAAAAAATAAGTTTTACAGTTTCAATCTCCGCATCAACCGCAGAAAAAATACGTCGTGCTGCTAGACAGAAAGGTGTCTCACTTTCTGAATATGTTGAATCTCTTTTTAATAAGTAAGGAAAAACTCAGAAGTTTTCAGTTCATGTACATATTGTACACTTAGCAACATCTTTTTGTGCATATTTCGCAGCATAAAAATTGCAAAAAACTATCGCCCTTACAGCAAATCCATGCTGCCGCAACATGGGAGTTTTCAAGCCATTTCATACAAGAAAAAAACGCACAACAGCGCCGCACAATAATGAATGCACGGCGCTGTTGTGTTGTACACATATATAACACTTTTAGGCTTATTTGGAATCAGCATTGACAAAGCTTTTCTTCTTCCAGACCCCGCTCTTATATCTTATAATACTGATAACGGCGGTAAGCACCCATGTAATACAGGTCGTCAGCCATATCCCGCGATATCCGATAGCAGAAATTGATGTCAGCAAAATTGAGAAGCCTATACGCGAAACAACCTCCGCCGCTCCGTTTATCATCGCATAACCTGTGTCACCTGCACCGTTGAGAAATCCGCGCGTAACATGAATAGCGCCAAGAAAAATATAAAACAGTGAGGTGAGCTGTATTCCCATTGTGCCAATTCCGATAACTTCATCGCCGCTCACAAAAAATCCTGTAATATACCTTCCGAAAAGCATAAAGACAGCGACCATTATAACGGAAAAAATTGCAGACATTCTTAATGCTGTACGAAGTCCCTTAATCGCCCGTTCATCTTTTTCAGCGCCAATATTCTGCCCCGTGAACGTCGAAACAGCAGCGTTAAGCGAGCTGAACGGCTGCTGAACAAGTTGTTCTATGCGCATTGACGCGGTATAGGCAGCCATGACTGTTTCGCCAAATGTGTTTGTAACACGCTGAAGAGCAACCATAGAAACAGATATCATAGCGTTTTGACCCGCAATCGGCAAACCTGTGCGGATACATCTGAACATCATCTGCTTTTCGGGCTTTATATCAGCTTTATCAAGCTGTATATCTTTGTTTTTACTGAATGCATAAAATATACCGAAAAGCGCCGAGCAACCCTGCGCAATAATCGTGGCAACAGCCGCGCCGTTTATGCCCCAGCCGAATACGATCACAAAAATCAAATCCAGGATAACGTTCATAACACTCGCAGCCGCAAGAAAAAACAGCGGTGATTTTGCGTCGCTGAGAGAACGCATTACAGCGTTTATCCAGTTATATGCCGCAACAGCTATCGTTCCCGCACATGAAATGCGCATATATCCTGCCGCTGACGGAAGAAGCGCCGCAGGCGTGTTTAAAAAGGAAAGAAGCGGCTCGGCAAGAAATACCGAAACAATGCTCACTCCAACGGCAAAAATAGCGGTAACAACAGCCGAATTGAATACGGCGGACTTCATTTGCTTCAACATTCCCGCGCCGAAATACTGTGAAATTATTATTCCTGTTCCTACAGATAATCCAATGCACAATGTATAGAAAAGGTATGTTATCGAGCCTGTCGCACCAACCGCCGCAAGCGCGTCGTCGCCGAGAAATTTTCCGACAATGACCGTGTCGGCTACATTATAAAGCTGCTGCAGGAGATTTCCCACAAGCAAAGGCAGTGCGAAACAGAGAATATGCCTCGTTTCGCTGCCTTTTGTCATATCAATAATGGTCAAAGATTTGCTCATGTTTTTTCTTCTTTTTTGCAACTGCAACGCCAACTGCGGCTGCCGCAGCGACGGCTGCACCTATTCCGACAAATACTCCTACCGGAACTCCGCCCTCGTCCGAATTGCTGTTCTCAGAAGCTGTTTCAACGTTTTCCTGATTTGATACGGCTTCTTCTGTTATATTGTTGCTATCGTCAATCGTTTCTTCGACAGCTTCAACTTTATTTTCCGCAATCGGAACAGCAGCACCTAAAACCTCAAAGCTGTCAACGGCAAACGTACCTGATTTAACTGTAATCACTGCGGTGTGTTCACCATTTTCGAGTCCGTATTTGTAGAAAGACGACTGCCTGAAACCGCACTTCGGCACAACGTATTCTCCGTCAGTTACATTACCGTCAATTTCTACCGATAAAACAGCGTTTGACTTTGTAATTCCTGTTGCGGCAAATCCTGTTCCGCTGAATTTGAGCGTTACCGATGAGCCTTCTTCACCCGTTGAAACCGTTCTCTTGTAATTCTTGAACGAGCTTATTGTTTCGTGCGTCCAACTGCCGCTGTATTCAACGCAGGAATCCGTATTATCATAACGTGCTGCGTAAATTTCGCTTTCATCGGTAGGTTCAAGCACAAGATTATCAAACATATTGCGGTTGTAAGAGCTGTAAAGCGCCGCACGTCCCGCGCCGACGATAGAATTGCCTGTGCAGTCATAATCGCATACCTGCTCGCCGCCGATATATGCCTTTATCGAGGTTCTGTATGCCGACAGTTTTACATTTATCAGCTTATCGGCGGAAATTTCAGCACTTCCCTCTTCAAGGACCTTGCCGTTGCGAAGCAGTTTCCAAGTTCCGCTTTCCCAGATCTGGAAATGGTATCCGCTTGCTCCCTGACAGCCAAGATTGTACCGCAATCCGACGCCTGCATAATTCGACCCGAGATTTTCCGATTTTTCAAGCTGAATGTCCGCGCTTATGCTGTAATTGTACCATCTGTCGTCACCGAAGCAGGTGACAGGTTCGGGAGTACCACCCCATTCGTTCGCTTTAATATCGGGAGTTATCATCTGCATAAGAACATTATTTCCGTCAATGTTACGCACTTCAAACGCACCGCCCTGATCGGTAGTATATCGCGGCGCACCGCCTCTTGAAGAAATGTAATCGTTCTGATAATCAGAGTATTCAAAATCGTCGGAATATGGTAGTTCAAGAACGGTTCTGTCATTTTCTGTCATATTTGAATAATTCTTTTCGCCGATATTCAGCGTTGAAAGCGTAATAATCGAGTAAGGCTTAACAGTAACGCTGTATGAATTTTTGTCACCGTCAGACTGTGGAGTAAGTGTGTCAATCTGCTTAAAATAGTTTTCGTTGTATTCACCGCCGTCAGGTCCGCGTGTTTCCCACACATAAACCTGTGAATTCGCCTTATCGAGATTCTGCACCGTAATGCTGTAACCGATCGGCTTATCGGTCGTGTTTGTTATTATCGTGCTGTAATCGCCCGTAACGGTATCCGTCGCCGTCATATAGCTGTATGTTGCGTCAACGAGCGCGTGACCGTCGCCGTAGCAGGTTTGGAATGACGGCGTGGGACTATAAGAACACTCCCAGAACATACAATTCATCGGAAAAACTCGGCACGGTTACGGTAAGCGATGAGGCTTCTCTTTCAAAAGCTTTTTTTGACATTGCTATGGGCGCAGGCGATTCAAACACAACGCTCAACCTTTCAGCCAATATTGTTTGCACAGGCGTTCTCCCCTCTATAAAAACATTCGACGGAACTATTGACGGAAACGGATATGCAGTTGTAAATGCAAAGCTTTTAAACGCACACGGTCTTGTTGAAAGATTAAACGGAACTATTCAGAACTTAAATCTTGTAAATATCAATGTCAACAGCGCCGGAATAGAAAGCAGCGAAATCGGCGCATTCGCAGGCCCCAATCTGGGCATGATAAAGAGTTGTAGCATAAGCGGCTCTATCTCAAGCAATGAGTGGAACACTGCAAGTTTTGCGGAACAAACCGTGGTACAATCACCGATTGTTACAGTACGGCGCGTATTTACGGCAAGGAACATTCAGCGGGAATTGTAGCTGTAAACGAAAGCACTATTACAAACTGCTTCTTTGCCGGTTCTGCTGCAGCTCAAAAAACAGCTTGCTCTATTGCTTACGCAAAAGGAAATACGCAGAACGTTTATGCGGTTAAAGGCTCCGCATCTGACAGCGTATCTTCGGACGATTCATGCTATGTAAGCAATGACGCTCTGACAACTGACGAATTCCTTTCATCGATCAACTCAAACAATGCTTGGAAAATGGGCAAAAACTATCCTATACTCAGCAATCAGCAGTATGAAGAGGACGAATTTGACGAATTTACATCTTCGGGCGGTTTTTACTCAGATTCCGCGCTTACACAAAGCGTTGATTCCGTAAGCGTGTGGGCGAACGGCGGAAATGTAAAGCAGACAGACGGCAGCAAGATCAATTATAAGTCCGCTGTCATTTACACCGACATGACTCCTCAGGCTGTTGACGTAAAGGGAAAAATGAAAACAGGCAGACTCCAGACAGCAACAACAAGCACATCAGCAGCTCCTGTCATCATTAACGGCAAATTAACAAAGGATAAAAACGCAGAATCCATTGCTAAAGCAAGCATTAAGAAAGACGGAAAAGTTACAATAAATGCTGGTAAAAATGCAGGCACGGTTTACATCTGGGTATATGACCTGCGCGCTGATAAGACGGTAGTGGACATGATATCTATCAAAGTCAACGTTTCTGCCGCATCATATAAATTGGCGCTGTACTCCGACGCTGAAGGCACAATTGTCGCAAAAACCGGAGCTGTTACAGTAGGCGAAACCAAAGAACTTTATTTCACTTCCCTTGCAGATAAAACAGGTACACTCACAACCGAAGCAACATTTACGGCAACAGTTGACCAAAAATCCGCAAACTATGTTGAATGCACCGTTGAATGAAATAAAATTACATTAAATGCACTGTCACTCAATTCTGCAAAACCCGGCAAGACTGTAAAGGCAAAAATTACAGTTCAGTGCGATCAGAACGGAAAGAAAGCCAATTACACGCTTACGCTTGTAAACCCCGTAACTGAGGTTAAACCGCAGTTCACAAGCGAAAACACCATTATTGCAGCTAAAAACGACAAGCTCACATTCAACATCAACCCAGTAACAGAGCTGGAAAACACAGCAACAACAGCTTCTTGCAAAATACTTGTTACAACAAACGAACCTATTGCAGACACAAAAGGAAAAGTAACCTCGACCAAAGCCAAATGTGTTTCGGCAAGCTACAAAAATTGCACAGTTACCCTTAAACGCACCTCTGCCGGTTCATGCTACATCTACGCAGTCTACACCAGCGAAAAAGTTCCGACTATATTATTGTTAGCTTCAGTAGCTGAAGACGGAACGGTAACACTTGCATAAAACAACATTAAACAGGCGCTCAGAAATGAGTGCCTGTTTTTTTTATGCCTATAAAATATACTATACTTTGGTATAGTGCAAAAATGTAAAAAATGTGCTATAATAAAAAAGAAGTGAGCTTGTGAACTATAATGATATTGAACTTGGCTATTTAAATAAACTTGACATTGCTTTTGAAAACAATGATAAGAAAAAAATAATTCAGCTTTTATATGAATTATCGCAAATGCCATGCGACATAGTGGGCTTTTCGTATGTACATAAATATCTTGAAATATTTTCCGATGAGGAAATTATCTCAACGCCGCTTCTGTCACCGCTTTCTGTTGTTGACGCGACGATTTATTTCAAATTTGATAGAGCTGAGCGGTACGCAAAAGTTCTGACCGAATTTCCATTTATAAAAGCTCACACAGATTACTTCATGCCGCATATAAAACCTTCACAATTCAGGCGTTCAATGAAAAAACTTATAGAAATGCGCAGCAATCAAAAAATCAATTTGCCTGTTTCTCTTAACGGCTTGAGTATTCTCAACGGTTTTATCGATTTTACCGCATATAATAACTGCCTCGTTCGCCTGAAAGAGCCGATAAAACAAAGCATTGAACTATTATATGGTGACAAATCTCTCGGAGTGTTTGAAGCAGCAATGGCAGAAATGTGGTATCAGCGCGACGAGTGCTATAATGCGTTGGCGACAATCGTAGGCATAATCCCTCGCATTGAAAATACTCAAAACGCACCCGCGCTGTTCACTGCTCTGTTCATTCAGCTTGAAATAATGATCGTTACAGGACAGCTTTCATCTGTTGAACCTGTCCTCGAAAATATTTACAAAAAGCTGATCCACTCAAACAGCTATTGGTTAATGCCGAATTTTTATGCACTTAAAGCTTGGGCGTCAATGTACGACGGCAACACAAAGGAAGCTGAAAACTGGGTAAGAACCAAGGCTCCCGACGAGCTTGATACTATCCGCAAAACAGATATTTTCCGTTATATTATTAAAGCCAGAGTGTATATATTGCAAAAAAAATATTATAGTCTTATCAATATGAGGGAGCTTCTTCGTCCGCTGCTTGTCGAATGTGGTCATATCATGGATCTTTGTCAGTTGGATATTTTGTGCGCAATAGGATATTTTGAAGATAATCAACACAAGAAAGCATTTGAACTCCTGCATGAGGTTCTTAAAATATGTAAAAAAGGCGTTTTGACAGGCTTTTGACTGATGAAGGAATAAAAATATATACTTTAATTATGGCATATAAGGTTGAAGAGCATATCCAAGATGAATATGTGGAGCATATAATATCACTTTCTAAAAAAATTGCTCTTCTTTACCCGAAGTATATGCATAGGCGAATTGAGGAAATACCTGCGCTCACCCCTTCCGAGAACGACGTTATCAAGCTCATGTGCGATGGAAAGTCCAATGCTGATATTGCGGATTTTTTAGGAATCTCACTCAGCACCGTCAAATTTCACGTTAGTAACATATTTATGAAGCTAAATGCTAAGAACAGACACGAAGCAATAAAAATCGCAGCAGAGCTTGGCATAATATAACTCAATGAAACGCCCTTAAATAGACAAAAGCTGCCTTCGCAGAGCAATGCGAAAAGCAGCTTTTAATTTTATTTTTCTTCGTCAAATTTAAACATGATATTCTGTTCGCTGTCCCAGTATACTGCACGAAGAGCACCGCCCTGCTCCGCAATTTTATCCGAAACCGCGCTCCCGAACATTCCATGAAGAATAACATCTTTATCATCTTCCGCTGTTATTGCACCGTCCGAGAGAATACTTCCTACCCATTTCCCGTTCAACGAGAGCGTAAGCGCGCACTTTCTGTTTTTCAGAAGATCGTTCATATCCTCAAGCAGATATTGAAATTCATATTCCTGTAAGCCGTACCTGTTGTGCCAACCGTCAAAATAAAGCGTGAAAGCGTCTGAAAGCTCAATAAAAACGCTTTCCCCGTTTTCATTTTCTATTTCAAGCACAAGGCTTTCTTCGTCAAGATAATCGTAATCTTCTTCCTCGAATCCATGTTCGGAAACAGTATAATCACGAAGCGCGTCAAGTAATTCTTCCTTTTTTGAAAGTGCCGAATCAATCAGCCTGTAGCATTCATCTTTTTTCGGACGTGATGATCTTCTTTGCATATTTTTTCCTTTCTGTCTAAGAAATTATCGTATTAAAGCCACTGGATAAATGCGGTTTTATCCTCACTATTATATCCACATTTGCGGTAAAAATTAAGCGTTGCTTCTTCCTTTGAGCCTGTAAGCAGCATGATTTTATAACAATTTTCTTTTTTGGCGATTTCTTTCGCGTATGTAAGACACATTCCCGCAAGGCCTCGCTTTCTGTAACGGCAATCTGTTACAACATTTTCTATAAATGCATACGGTCGCTGCTCATGAGTCAAATTTGGTATAATTACACAGACGCACGAAGAAACAATAGCGCCATCTTCTTCCACAACAATTATGTGATGACATTTATCGTTCAAAATCTGCTCCAACACAGATTCAACATATTCTGTGCGCTTCGGAAATGGGTTGTTGTGAAGCTGCATATACAGACTCATAAGACCGTCAAAATCATCTTCGGTAATTTCTCTGATTATCGCCATAATTCTCCTGTAATGTCACTAGATGATTGAAAATATGTATAAATCGCTTTGCCGCACATATAAAATGTGCGGCAAAAAGTTTATTCTAATACTGAAATTGCATCGCCTATTGTTTTTTCGTAGGCTTCCTTACCATACTTATCAACGCCGGCTTTGTTCTTTTCTCCGTGAGTGAGACAGCCAGCACCACCGATACATCCGCCGATACATGCCATACCCTCGATAAAGTTTGCGTCGAGCAGATTTTTACTCTTTTTGAGCAACGCAACACGGCAAGCTTCAATTCCGTCACAAGCGCAAGGCTTTAAATTAAATTCAATGCCCTGCTCTTTCAGACCTTGAGCAACCGCGTCAGATAAACCGCCCGAACGAGCAAAAATTCTTCCGAAATAAGATGCATTGTCAAGGACATCCTCATGCAGAGTAGTAATATCAAGATCGCGGCTGTCGAATAACGCCTGAAGCTCTTCAAAAGTCATTGCAGCATCAACATACGGCTTAACCGAATCCCTCTGGACCTCAGCTTTCTTAGCCGTGCACGGTCCTATAAATACAACCTTGCATGGCGCGTCATGTTCCTTGATATATTTTGAAATAGTGCCCATAGGCGAAAGATTGTGCGATACATACGGCAAAAGTTCGGGCAGGGATTTTTCAATATAGCTTACAAAGGCAGGACAGCATGAGCTTGTTAGGAAGCCCTTTTCCGCAAGCTCTCTGGATTCCGAATATGCAACCATATCTGCTCCGAGAGCCGCCTCGATAACCGTATAGAAACCGAGTTCTTTCAGTCCTGCAATAACCTGACCTAACTTCGCATATGTAAACTGGCTGGAAATAGCAGGCGCAACAACTGCAAATACCTTATAATTGCGATTATTATCACTCTTCTTGATAATATCAATAACATCAAGAATAAACGACTTGTCGGAAATAGCTCCGAAAGGACACTGATATACGCAAGCTCCGCAGGCGATACACTTATCGTTATCAATCGCAGCAGCCTTATCCTCATTCATATGAATAGCCTTTATTTTGCAGGCGTTCTCACACGGACGCTTTCTGTCAACTATTGCAGTATAAGGACAGACCTTTGCGCAGGCTCCGCAGTTCACGCACTTTGACTTGTCAATATGCGCAACGTGCTGATGATCGAATGTGATTGCTCCGCGCTTGCATACGTCTTCACAGCGATGCGCTAAACAGCCGCGGCATGAATTTGTGACCTCGTATCCACCCATAGGACATTCGTCACAAGCCGTTTCAATAACTTCGATAACGTTAGAGTTGCTTTCATCACCACCCATAGCGAGCTTAACACGTTCGCTCAGAATAGCGCGTTCCTTATAAACACAGCAGCGCATGGTCGGTGTTTTTCCCGGAACGATAATTTTCGGTATGTCAAGCAAATTGTCAAGCAATGTGTCATTCCACGCCTGGCGTGCCACCTCTCTAAGAACCTTGTATTTTAGGTACTGGACCTTAGTATCAAATTTTCTCATTTGCGACACATCCTCCTTAAGGATAACTGAAACCACACATAAAATGGTTCAGCTTAATTTATCTACACATAGATCGGCTTTAAAGTTCCGGTAAGATATTTTCTTCAAAAAATTCATCAACTGACTCGGGCGAAACAGAATAAAACTTATCACCCGCAGTTACACATACGCCCTGCTGACATTTTCCCATGCAGAACGTTCCTGCAAGTTCAACCTTTTCATCAAGATTTTTTTCGGCAATTATCTCTTTAAGACGTTCAACAACCTGACGCGAACCTTTTATATGGCAGGAAGAGCCGATACAAACAGTAATCTTCATTGAAATTTCCTTTCGTCTTCGCGAAAAAATGTTATACATTTTCTCCCGATATTCTTTTGTTTAAATAAGCAAGCGAAAGTGCCATGTTTTCATATTGAACAGGAATTTCTCTCGGAACAGAAAGCACGCACGGCGCAAAACACCATATTGCCCTTATACCGCTGCCGACAAGCCGATCGCAGACCGCCTGCGCGCTGTTTGAGGGTACAGCAATAATTCCTATTCGTATATTGTTATCTCCGCAAAATTGATCCAAAAAATCCATAGAATAAATCGGCTTTCCTGAATTACTGTACTGCGTTTCACTCACAGCAGTATCAAAAGCCGCCATTATATCAAGTCCGTAATCGCCGAATCCGCCGTAATCCAACAAAGCTCTGCCGAGCTTTCCCGCTCCGACCAATACGACCTTGCTGTTTTCGTCCGCTCCGAGAAATTTCTCAAGAGCTGCTATAAGTTCGCCGACATTGTACCCTGTTTTGGGTCTGCCTGCTCCGCTTACAGCGCCAAGGTCTTTACGAACCTGAACCTCGCCTAAGCCAAGTTCTTTTGCAAGAGCCGTGGATGAAATGTTTTCGGTATCACGGCGCGTGCTTTTAAGATGCCTGAGATAAACTGGGATACGCCCCATTGTTGCACGCGAAACCTCAACCTGCTTCACAAAAAATCCACCTCCTGAAAGAATTAAAACTGCGCCGCACAATCACTGCGATATAGTGCGGCGCCGCTTTAAATCGTTTTACGAATTACGATTTCTTTTCTGCAAGCTCTGCCGCCTGGTCAAGCTTTCTGTTTCTGAAATACAAACCAACGTCTATCGAAATCGCTACAAAGTTGATAATGTAGAAGATAAAGCTCAGGATAAATATAAATCCAAGCTCCTTTTCTCCGCCTGTCGCTTCAATAATCTTCTTAACGATACCGAAAATATATCCAACGAGAAGGAAAATTTCAAAGAAAAGGCTCTTGCCCTTTGCGGTGCGAGAAATGTAGGATTTGCGAATAGAAATCGGCCACGAAAGACCAAAACAGAATATCATCAGTGCTTCGAGTAAATCTGTAACCATGTTTTTGTCCAGCTTTCTTTTGTGTTATTATAATTTTCTGCGATAATCGGGCAGAAGCTTCGGAGATACGGCGTCAGTTTTTATGCCCGCCGCTTCACGCTCTGCGTCGAACTTTGCAATGTGATCAAGAGTGAGCTTTCCGACTGTAACTTCCTTAGCACGCGCGGAAGCGTTCTTGCCTGCGCTTCTTCCGAATACGATTATGTCGAGAAGCGAGTTGCCCATAAGACGGTTGCGTCCGTGAATACCTCCGACTGCTTCACCTGCTACAAACAGATTTTCAACATTTGTGGTCATTCCGTTTACGTCGATGTCAAGACCACCGTTCTGATAGTGAAGCGTAGGGTAAACAAGGATAGGTTCCTTGCGTATATCAATTCCGCAGCCTGCAAACATTCGCATCATTGCAGGAATACGCTTTTCAATAGTGCCTTCGCCGCCTATTGCTTCAATCATAGGAGTGTCAAGCCATACAGCCTCACCACTGCCGGTATTTACGCCCTCGCCACGGTCAGAACACTCGCGGATAATGGAAGCTGCCGCAACGTCACGGGTTTCAAGCGGATGCATGAATACCTTACCGTCACGATTTACAAGCTTAGCTCCGAGCGAACGAACCTTTTCGGTAACAAGTGCGCCGAAAATCTGCTGCGGGAATGCCGCACCTGTGGGGTGATACTGGAGAGTATCAGCATAAAGGAGCTTTGCGCCGACGCGATAACCAAGCACAAGACCGTCTGCGGTTGCACCGTAGTGGTTAGAAGTCGGGAAGCCCTGATAATGCATACGTCCCGCGCCGCCTGTTGCGATAATAACCGTTTTAGCGCGTGCGACCATAAGTTCATGCGTTTCCATATTCATGAGAACCGCGCCCGCTGCTCTGCCATTTTCATCAAGGATAAGTTCAATCGCCGAAGTAAAATCAACAATTTCAATGCCACGATTGATAACTTCGTCGCGAAGCGTACGCATGATTTCCGCACCGGAATAGTCCTTCGCTGCGTGCATACGCTTTCTCGAAGTTCCGCCGCCGTGAGTGGTAATCATTGTTCCGTCGGGAGCCTTATCAAATTCAACACCGAGATCATTAAGCCACTGAATAGCTTCGGGAGCGTCACAAACCAGCTTTGCGAGAAGTTCACGTTTAGCAGCGTAATGTCCGCCGCCGAATGCGTCAACGAAATGGATTGCGGGAGAGTCATTGGGTTTGTCAGCCGCCTGAATTCCGCCCTCAGCCATCATTGTATTTGCGTCACCCATACGAAGTTTTGTAACGATCATGGTCTTTGCGCCCGCATTGTCAGCTTCAATAGCCGCAGAAGCACCTGCTCCGCCGCCGCCGATAATAAGAACGTCAACGTCATACTTTACGTTGTTGAGATCAACATCATTTGCGGAAATACGGCTGTGTGCCTGAAGCATTTCGCAAAGCTCATGCGGAACTTCTTCGCCCTTATTCGGGCCTATTTTTAAAACAGAAAATTCGCTCTTCTTATAGTCAGGGTGATAAGCCGCAAGAAGATCTTCCTTTTCTTTCGCAGTCATTCTGGCAGGCTCATAAGCTATGTTTTCAGCTCTCGCCACCTCAACTGCCGCCAAGGATTCCTGAAATTCTTTTGAATACATCGACTTTATCCTCCTTACTTCTCTATATCTCTGTTATTATAGAGTTCTTTTATCTCCTCTATCGGCTTGCCCATGAGGTTTTCAATAAGTTCGGTAAATGTTCCGTCCTTAATTTCCTTTACACGGTTTGCAAGGTGTTCAGTCTTAGGAGCGAGATACTTTCCGTTGAGACGGCGTGCGAGCATTGCAACCTGCGGATGAGAAATGCCTGCGGGGCAGCGAGACGAACAAACGCCGCACATTACACAGTCAAAGGATTCTTCGGCGCACTTATCAAACTCACCGCGCTGGGCGTATGCGATGTATTGCATAACGTTCAGCTCCTGTGTGCAGCTCTTTGTGCAGGCATTACAGCCTACGCAAGCGTAAATTTCGGGATAAAGCTGCATCATTATCTGTTCGGTAGGCTTAATCTTTTCAATATCGTAAACCTGCTTCACAAGAGGGAAGAAAGGAAGCGTTGCGATATACATATTGTTTTCAACCTTTGTCTGGCAGGCAAGACAGGTCTTGAGTTCTCTGTCGCCCTTAATACGATAAATCGTAGCGCAAGCGCCGCAGAAACCGTTACGGCAGCCGCACTATAATGATCAAATTCACACTTGCCGAAGAATCCTTTGACGAGCTGATAACCGGCGTACTCCATAGCGCGCATAATTGTCAGGTTGTCGGGTACGCTGTACTGCTTGCCGAACAGGTAAATGTTAACCATATTTTCCATGTTCAAATTCTCCTTATCAGTATTCATCGGGAAGCTCGTCGATCTGGTCGCAGCGGAAAACAGGACCATCCTTGCAGACGTACTTTGAACCGATATTGCATCTACCGCACTTGCCTATTCCGCACTTCATGCGAAGCTCCATAGTCGTATACACCTGAGTCTTGTCAAATCCAAGCTCCTGAAGTCCCGCAAGTGTGAATTTGATCATTATAGGCGGTCCGCAAAGAATAGCAATCTTATCGGTTGAAAAGCCGAGTTCCTTAACATAGTTGGGTACAAATCCGACATGACCTTCCCATTCGGGCTGTTCACGGTCGATTGTAAGATGAACATTAACGCCGGTATCCTTAGCCCATTCATTGATAATTTCCTGATAGTCTACGAGATCCTGCATACTGCGCGAACCGTATACAATATCAATTTTTCCGTAACGATCGCGGTAATGACGGCAATAATTTATAACGGAACGAAGCGGAGCAAGTCCGATACCACCCGCGATAAAAAGCATATCATGACCGGCAAATTCCGTATCCACAGGGAATGCGTTGCCGTAAGGTCCGCGTATCGTGATCTGCTGTCCGACTTCCATAGAATGAAGCCACTCGGTAACGCAGCCGCACTTCTTTATGGAAAATTCCATAAATTCGGTATTTGTCGGAGAAGAAGTTATTGAAAACATAGCCTCTCCTACTCCGGGAATTGACAGCATTGCGCACTGTCCGGGCTTATGTTCAAAAGCCTTCTTGCCGTCGGGAGTAACTACGCGAAAGGTCTTTACGTCGGGAGTATCAATTCTGATATCTGTAACAACGCCAACCACAGGGATAAGCGGTTCTTTTATATCAATCATTTTATGCTTCCTCCTAACTTTTTCATTACCTTTACAATATTCATCTGAATAGGACATTTAGCCATGCATCTGCCGCAGCCCACGCAGGAGAACAGACCGTCATTGTTGGTCGGATAGTAGACCAGCTTGTGCATAAAGCGCTGACGGAAACGTTCAAGCTGAGTAAGTCTGGGCTGTCCTGCCGACATTTTTGTAAATTCGGAGTACATACACGAATCCCAGCAGCGGAAACGCTTTACGCCGTGACCTGTGTTGAAATCCTTGATATCGTAGCACTGACAAGTCGGGCATACAAATGTGCATGTTCCGCAGCCAAGGCATGATTCTGAAAGTTCTTTCCATTCGGGCGCGTCAAAAAATACCGAGGTTTTTCCGTTTCCGAAAGCTTCGGCTGAAAGATCTGCGAGCGGAAGCTTTGAAAGTCGTTCCGCAATGACCTTTTTCTGGTCGTTTACCACAGCTTCGTCACTTTCTTCGGTTATTGAAGAAAGCGCTTCAAGCAGCTTTGCGCCTTTTTCGGTCTTTGCATTCATGTAAAGAGCGTCATCGGTCTTGTAACACACAACATCTCCCTCGGGATTTGCAGCGTCAATTCCAAAAGTGCCGCAGAAGCAAGTCTCATGGGGCTTTGTGCAAGCCATAGACATAATCACGGCATGATCGCGGCGATTTTTGTAATAAGAATCAACAGGTTCAGCAAGAAATACGCGGTCAAGAACTTCAAAGCTCTTTACATCGCAGGCGCGAACTCCGAAAATAACAAAATCTTCACATTCGCTGCGCGTATCGATTACTTCAATGCTCTTCCCTTCCATTTTGAAATCCATAAGGTTTTCAGTCTGAGGGAAGAAGAAGTCCTTTGCACTTCTCACAGTATTGAGAGCGTTGGAAAGTGTTTTTCCGCTTTCCCATTTTTCATACTTAGCACCCGCTTCGGTATCAACGGGCAGATAAAGCGCTTCGGTTTCAGAAATTGCGGAAAAAAGTGAATTAAGCTTATCAAGTGAAATTTTACGCATTTCCATCACCTCTTTCTACCGCTTCTCCTGGCTCTAAGTCGTCTGTTGTATAATTCACAATCGGCGCACGGCTTCCGACCTCGGCACCCGCCTGATATTCACCATAGAAATTGTCAATATCCTTGATGAACTTACGGTTGAGCAGATGAAGCGGAATGTGCTGTGGACATACGCGCGAGCATTCGCCGCAGTCTGTGCAGCGCCCTACAACGTGAAATGCACGAATAATATGGAACATCTTTTCTTCAAACGAGTTCGCAGCAGCCTTATTTTCAACACCAGAATTAGGGTTGTCAAAAACGCACTTTTCGCAGGTGCAGGCAGGACATACATCACGGCAGGCATTGCAGCGAATACAGCGTGAAAGTTCATTCTGCCAGAAAGCAAAACGCTCATCGGGAGTCATCTTCTCGATTTTTTCAACTTCATCAAATCTTGCAGAGTCAATAACCTCACCGTCGCTTCCGAGGAGTTCGTCGTACGCAACGTGCTTCTTTGACTTGCAGTTTACACATCTGTCGGGAAGAACAGCAGTTCTGTCGAGAGTAAGGCTTCCGTCGTAAAGCGTATCGACGATAACCTTATCGCCGTCCTCATGAACGGCAGAAATACCGTCGGCAGCCGCCTTAATACGACCTGCGTCAAGCATACCGTCGCAGGGTACACCGACAGCATACACCTTTTCACGATCAAATCTATGCTCTGTGAGGAGCTGATTGAAACTGTATGTATCACACGGTTTCAAAAAAACAAGAATTTTATTCTCGCTCTTGCCTGTTTCCTTTACAAGATACTTGGAAAAGTTCGCTCCGCAAAAATCGTTCCAGACAAATTCCTTTTCAAGCTCGTCTGCTGTACGGAAAATTGCAGGCGTTACATCATAATCGAATTCTCCCTTCTTCCAGCCGAGAACGCGGTCAACTGCACCGCTGTTCAGCATTTCGGAAGCCTTGGAAATGAGAATTTCGCGCTTTATTTCTTGCATCGCAAATCCTCCAATCTCTTGTTTTCACCGAGAGAAGCAACCTTTTCGGCAAAATCATTCATTGTTGCGGCAAACTTTGCGCCTTCAGCCGCACTTACCCACTCAACGCGTGTGCGCTCTCTTTCAATACCCAGATAATCGAGCATTGAGAAAAGCAGAGCCATACGGCGGCGTGTGTAATAGTTGCCCGAGGTGTAAT